>DATLPC010000001.1:0-18854 GCA_035535975.1 Gemmatimonadaceae bacterium
CAGAAAGCCCTCAAGCGCGGCACCGGCGCCCGCGGTCTCCGCGCCATTCTCGAGGAGCTGCTCACCGACGTGATGTTCGACCTGCCGACGCGCGAGGATGTCGAGGAGGTCAAGGTGACGGAGAGCTCCGTGATGAATGGCACGGCGCCGCTTTTGGAGATTTCGCCGCAGCGGAAGAAGAAGGAAGCCTAGAGAATTGTGCGTACGCGCGGCCCTCGTGGGCCGCGCTGTGCGTACGGCCCTTCGGGCCTGTGTGTAAGGCCCTTCGGGCCTGTGAGAACGCTCGCTTCGCTCGCTGTGAATAACAACAAAGAAGGGGCGCCGCTTTGCGGCGCCCCTTTCCTATTCCGCTGCCGTTACACACAGCGCGGCGCCAGCCGCGCGTACACACAGCGAGCGCAAGCGAGCATACGCACCCGTAAGTATCTTACCCCCATGTCCTCCCGTCCCGCCGTCCTCCCCCTCCGCGACGTCGTCGTCTTTCCGTACGTCGCCATGCCGCTGCTCGTCGGGCGACAGGCGTCGTTGGCGGCCATCGAAGCGGCGGCGGCGGAGAGTGGGATGCTCTTCTTGGTGACGCAGCGAAGCGCTGACACCGAGGAGCCGGCGGCGGGAGATCTGCACCGCGTTGGGGTTCTCGCCCGCATCGTGCAAGCGACGCGACAGGCAAATGGGACGGCGCGAATTCTCGTCGAAGGCATGTCGCGAGCGCGGGTCACGCGCTATGTGCCGGCCACGGGATTCATGCGCGCGACGCTCGCCGAGGAGTCGGAGACGCCCGTCGCCGACCCCGAGGCGCTCAACGTTCTGACGCGACGCGTCCTCGCGCTGTTCGAGGAGTACGTCTCACTGCATCGCCGAATCCCCAATGAAGTGATCGCCCTCGTGCAGGGCGCGGATTCGCTGGTGCGGCAGGCTTACGGCATCGCCGCGCACCTCGCCGTACGTGTCGACGTGCGACAGGAGCTTCTGGCGGCGCCGAACATTCCCGCGCTGTTGGAAGCGCTGAACCAGGTTCTCGCCAGCGAAACGGAGCTGCTTCGCCTCGAGCGAAAGCTCGACGAAGAAGTCCGCGGTTCGCTCTTCCAGAATCAGCGCGAGTTCTACCTGCAGGAACAGCTCAAGGCCATCCACCGCGAGCTCGGGCAGGACGAAGGCGACGATGTGATGGAGCTCGAGCAGCGAATCGAGGCGAGGAAACTGCCCGATACCATCAAGGCACGCACGATGCGCGAGGTGCGGAAGCTCCGCCGCATGTCGCCGCTGTCCCCCGAATCGACCGTCACGCGCAACTTCGTCGACTGGATGCTCGGCCTGCCGTGGACCGAGCGTACGGATGACATCCTCGACGTCGCGCACGCGCGACGGATCCTCGACGAGGATCACTACGGCCTCGAGGAAGTGAAGGACCGAATCCTCGACTATATCGGCGTGCTGTCGCTCGTCGAACGGATGGAAGGACCCATCCTCTGTCTCGTCGGACCACCCGGCGTCGGCAAGACGTCGCTCGGCCGCTCGATCGCGCGCGCGCTCGGACGCCGCTTCGTTCGCATGTCGCTCGGCGGCGTACGAGACGAAGCGGAGATTCGCGGGCATCGACGTACCTACATCGGGTCGATGCCCGGCCGCGTCATCCAGGCGATGCGCCGCGCCGAAGTGATCAACCCGGTGATTCTCCTCGACGAGATCGATAAACTCGGCAGCGATTATCGCGGTGATCCATCCGCGGCTCTTCTCGAGGTGCTCGATCCGGAGCAGAATCGCGCGTTCAACGATCACTACCTCGAGGTCGATTACGACCTCTCTCAGGTGCTCTTCCTGACGACGGCGAACTATCTGCCGCAGATCCCGGAGCCGCTGCGTGATCGGATGGAGATCATCCGGCTGGCCGGCTATCTCGATCAAGAGAAGTTCGCCATCGCGCGACAGTTCCTCGTCCCGAAGCAGCTTCGCGCCAACGGCCTCGACCCGAGCCTCGTCGAGTGGGAACCCGACGTCATTCCGACGATCGTTCACGAGTACACACGCGAAGCGGGTGTCCGAGAGCTCGAGCGCCGGCTTGGCAGAATCGCTCGCAAGTTGGCGCGGCGGCGCGCCGAGTTGGGCGAGCGACGGGCGAGCGACGCATCCCCCGCGCCGAAAGCGACGGTGCGCCGCGCCGAGCTGAATGACCTGCTCGGTACGCCGCCCTACGACGCCGCCCTTCTCACGCTCGACCACAAAGTGGGCGTCGTGACCGGCCTCGCCTACACTGCCGTCGGTGGCGACGTGCTCGAGATCGAGGTCAGTGTGATCGCCGGTCGTGGCAAGCTTCAGCTCACGGGGACGCTCGGCGACGTGATGAAAGAGTCGGCGAGCGCGGCGCTCAGCTACGCGCGGGCGCGTGCCGGTGTGCTCGGCATCGATCGGAATTTTTATCGCACGCGCGACATGCACATCCACATTCCGGCGGGCGCCACGCCGAAGGACGGCCCGTCGGCCGGCATCGCCATCGCGACGGGGATCATCAGCGCCTTGACGGGAATTCCCGTGCGAGGCGACGTGGCGATGACCGGCGAGATCACGCTGCGCGGTCGCGTCCTCGGTATCGGTGGCCTCAAGGAGAAAGCCGTCGCCGCGCACCGTAACGGCGTTCGACACGTTCTTCTCCCGCACCAGAATCTGCGCGACCTCGAGGACCTTCCGGCTGAAGTGCGCTCGGCCGTCACGTTCCATCCGGTGCAGACGATGGACGAGGTGCTGCGGATCGCGCTCGTTCACGCGGACTTCGACGCCGAGCCGGCGGTCGTCGCCACGCACTGATGTCGCCGGCTTCGGAGCCGCTCGTCATTCGCTCCCTCGAGTTCGTCGGCGGGATGGCGAGCGTCGGCGGATGGCGGCCGCCGGCCGAGCTACCCGAGATCGCCTTCGCCGGACGCTCCAACGTCGGCAAGTCGTCGTTGCTCAACCGCCTGGTACATCGCAAGAAGCTCGCTCGCGTGAGCAATACCCCCGGTCGCACGCGGGAGGTGAACTTCTTCAAGGTGAACGGAACTTTCCTGCTGGTCGACTTGCCAGGATACGGCTACGCCCGCGTTTCAAAGGAGCGCCACGCGGAATGGCGCCCGCTCATCGAGTCGTACCTCCGCTCGACGAATCAATTGCACGGTGTCGTGCAGCTTCTCGATTCACGCCACGATCCGTCACCTGACGACCTACAGATGCTGGATTATCTCGGCGAGATCGGCGTCCCGACCATCATCGTGCTGACCAAGATCGACAAACTCGCCGCAAAAGAGCGGCAGCGTCAGCGCGCTCACATCGCGGGAATGATCGGCGCGGACGACGATCAGATCATCAGCTTCAGCGCGACATCCGGCGAAGGGCGGAACGAGCTCGCCGAGGCGATCGAGGGTTTGCTCGCTCAGGCGTCGTGGAGAGCTTGATGCGGCGCCGCCTCGCGTCGTTGGTCATCGTCGGTGTGAGCGCCGCATGTGGCGGCACGACGCCGGCGCCGCAATCGGCGCGGCCCGCGGAGCGACCAGCGGCCGCTGCGCTACCCCGGGACACAGCGCAGATTCCGGTGGGGTTTGGCACCTTGCGACAAGAGGACGTCGCGATCGTGCTCCAACCCGAAGGCGTCCACGCCGAGGCCTTTCCGCTGGATGAGTCGGTGCTGCGCACGCTGGCGCCGGACTCGTACCGAACCCTGCGCGCCCGACTCGACGTGAGCCGCGCCCAGATCACGCAGCGGGCCGCGATGCGCGGCATCCGAAGTCCCCAAGTCTGGTTCCTGCGGTTCTATGGTCTGGCGCCGGACGCGCGCTTTGTGCCGACGGACATCACCGTCTCGTCGGCCGGCCGCGAGTTCCGCCCGTTCGACGTCATTCCGATCTCCGCCGGCTTTGGTACTCAGCGACTGCAACCGCGCGAGACGCAGACCGGGCTGCTGTTGTTCGAGGAAGGCCTGGATGTGAGCCAGCCACTCGTCGTGACGATGGGATCGGAACGCAACACCGACTGGGATGGGATTCTCCGGCGGATCGACGCCGAGCGGGCCGCGATCCGAGGGCGTGCCGGCGCCAAAGCGCCGCGTCCCTGACTTCCCGGCGGGTGTAAACTCCGGAAGACTCTGCCGGCCAGGATTGAATGCCTTTGCTTCCGCTCCGTGGACTGCCTGATCGCTCCACTCGTGCCATTGCGACGGAATGGCTCGAGAAAATCGGCGCCACCCTCGCCGACCCCAACTGCGACCGTTCGCTGCTCTGCCGGCGCGTATTGACGGAGATTTCCTATCCCGAATACGCGGCCAACTGGGAGACGGCGGTCGAGGATCGTACGCTGCCGGCCGGTACTCGTCTCGCCCTCGCGTCGACCGATCCGCGCAACATCACGCTCGAGCCCGAGTACTACGGCGAATGCGACGACGCGCGCTTCCAACGCGTGAAACCGCTGCTCTGGCTCTGGTACTCGTTCGACCACACGGTGATCGGCGGCCAGAACGTATGGTTGGGCGTCGAGCTTCGGCGGCTGTTGGCGCGTCACATCTTCAGGCGATGCGGCGAGAACTTCAAAGCGTTCCAGCACGTCGAATTCTCATTCGGCTACAACATGGAGGTCGGCGACAACGTCGTCGTACACCGCCACGTGCTGCTCGACGATCGCGGCGGCATCGTGCTCGGCAACAAAGTGTCGATCAGCGACTACGCCAACATTTACAGCCATACGCACTCGATTGTCGAACAAAAGGACGTGACGAACGCCACGACCGTAATCGAGGACGGCGTTCGCATCACCTACCACGCGACGGTTCTCGCCGGCGTGCACGTGCACGAACAAGGCATGGTCGGCGCGATGGCGCTGGCGACGAAGGACGTTCGTCCGTACCACGTTTACGTGGGAATCCCGGCCAAGAGCGTTCGCGTGAAGCCGAACGCGCCACAAGCGTCCGAGATCCTGCGGACGAGCCGCGACCGCCAGGGCGCCGATTAGAGAACGCGCATCACGTCGTCCACAGGTCCGGCGTCGCCGCTGGACAGCAATTCGACGACTTCGCGCAACGAGGCGCGCTCGCCCGGGAAGGCGAAGCGAGTCAGCGCCTCGTCGACGGTGAGCCATTCGTAGCGCTCGTGCTCTTCACCGATCGTGACATCGGCATCGCGATCGACGAACGCGGCAAACACGACGGCGAGCTCCAGCGTGCCCGTGCGCCGGATATAAAACGGCGAGACTCGCACCACATACAGCCGGTCCGGCGCGACGCCCGCTTCCTCGTGCAGCTCGCGAATCGCCGCCTGCTCGGGCGTCTCACCCGGCTCGATGTGACCGTGCACGGGTTCCCATGCCGTCGGACAACGGGTTGCGCGACCGCGTTGCAACGCGAGCACACGCCACCCTTCCGGCAAGGGACGCACGACGAAAACGTCGACGGTGCCGACTTCGATGCTCGTCATCGGCTGTAACCTAGAACGCAGCGCCGCCGCGCGCGCGAGCACCGCCTCGAGATCATCGCGAACGCGTTGCACCGGATCGCGATCGAACGCGTCGAACGATGGGCCGAACCTCTGTGGTTCGTGCTCGGCGACGACCTTCTGCTCGTCGTCCGGCGAGGCGACGCGTCGAACCTCGTCGAGCGTCGTCCGGCCGGCCATCGCGTGGGCCACGCCAGACTGCCAGAGCGAGCGCATCCCGTCTTGTCGCGCCGCCTCGGCGATGCGTTCCGTCGATTCGCCCGCGGCGACGCGTTTCTCGAATTCCGGAGAGCCGGTCAGGACCTCGACGATCGCGAGGCGCCCGTGAAAGCCGCTGCCGGAACAGACCGGACACGCCGCATCGGTACCGTTGCACTCGCCGCAGCTTCGTCGAACGAGTCGCTGCGCCACGACGCCCTTCACCGCGGTCGCGATCTTGTAGCCGGCGACGCCGATGTCGATCAGCCGAGTCACGGCGCTCGGCGCGTCGTTCGTGTGCAGCGTCGACAACACGAGGTGACCGGTCAGCGACGCCTGGATCGCGATCTCCGCGGTCTCGCGGTCGCGGATCTCGCCGATCAGTACCACGTCGGGATCCTGGCGCATGATCGAGCGCAACGCCGCGGCGAAGGTCATGCCGGCCTTTTCGTTGACTTGGACCTGGACGATTCCCGGCAGCCGGTATTCGATCGGGTCCTCGACCGTGACGATATTGACCCCGCGTTCTTTGATCTGGCGGAGTGCGGCGTAGAGGGTCGTCGTCTTGCCCGAGCCCGTTGGGCCGGTCACGAGGATCAGCCCTTCTCGCGATTCGAGGAGTCGCTCTATCCGCATCAATTCGTCGGGATGAAAACCCATTCCGTCGAGCGTGACGATCGCGCCGCGCCCATCGAGAACGCGAATCACGACTTTTTCGCCGTGGGAAGCTGGAAGGGTCGACACGCGCAGATCGACCGCGACGCCGTTCACCGCGATGCGCGCCCGTCCGTCCTGCGGACGCAACCGGTCGGCGATGTCGAGGCCGGAGAGAATCTTGATGCGCGACACGAGCGCGGGACCGACGCTTCGCGGCAGATGACGCACCACCGCCAGAACGCCGTCGACGCGATGGCGCACGGCGATTCCCTGCTCCTCCGCCTCGATGTGGATGTCGCTCGCCCGCGACGCAATCCCCGCGGCCAGCAGTTCATCGACGAGTGCGCTGATTGACGCGCCGCCGTCGTCGCCCGGGGTGAGCGGCGCGCCCTCGACATCGCGTCCAAGATGCTGAACCTCGAGCGCGCGTTCCGGCTCGCCGGTCGGCGATTCCGCGCGATACAGCTCGTCGATTCGCCGCCCGATCTCGTCCGCGTCAGCGACGGCAAGACGAACGTGTCGCCCAGTGGCGAACCCCAGCGTGCGCTCGCAATCGACGTCGAGCGGATCCGCCGTCGCGATCAATATCTCGTGCTCGGTCGCCGAGAGGGGGAGCACGTGAAATCGTCGCGCCCACTTCTCCGGGACGATTCCGACTGCGTGCGCGCTGGCACGACTCAGGTCGGCGATGGGGAGCCTGAAGCGCCTCGCGAGCGAGCTGACATCCACCGCTTGGGGCGCAGGTAAGAGATTGCGAGCCACGCGCCACTGTACTGCCTGCAGTCGCGACGCGCGTGATCGTTCGATCGCGCTCCGGCTCATTTCCCCGCTACAGGATCTTCCAAAACTCGCGGTTGAGATCCACGCCAAACGTCCATCGACCGTTCGTGCCGAGTCCACGCGCAACGTCGATGCGCAACAAATCGAAGGGCAGCAGATAGGCGGCGCCGACGGCCGGGAAACCGCGGGGCGTTGGTCCGCCGACGCCTACGATGTGCGCAAAGGGCGCGAACGCTCCACGCGCCGGTACGCGACCGAATCGGCCGAGCGAGAAGGCTGGAAAGGGCGCCGGAACTCTCAACTCGGCGTGTGCGCTCCAGCCGAGCGTCGAGACGATAGAGTGATAGTTGTAGCCAGGGCCGGAGACGGGCCCACCAAGATAGACCAGATCGACGACCGGCACGGGAGCCCCGCTAGTCATTGTTCGTACGCCGGCGACTGTCGCGGAGGTAACGATTCGAAAATCACCGACCGGCCGCTCGACGTTGGCGACCAGCGCGCCTCGAATCGTCCCGAGCTCGGATGCGTCGAACCCCGCGACGTTGGACTCGAACGGCATCGTCAACCGCGCGTCAGCGCGAAACGCGAGCTCGGTGCCCAACCACCACAGCGAAGGGACACGCTCCGCCTCGACCACCCAGCGCGTCGCGTGTCGGTCATCCGCGGGGATGGTCGTACCATATTGCCCCGTGACCGGCGTGGCGTGTACGAAGAGCGGCCGCTGATGCTCGTAGGTCCCGGTGAATCGAAAGGTCGTGCTGCCAAACTGCGGGAGCTCGTACCGCACACCCCCCGCCTCGGCGAGGTACGGATCGGTGTAGTCGCTCCCGAATTCCTGCGCCGCCAGGCTGTTCATCGCCCCCGATCGCTCCGCGACGTCGCCGACGTCACGAAAGTCGTGCTCGCCGAAAAGCCTGATCGAGCCAAGCGACGGACGTGCGAACACGAGCCCACCGTCGCCCTTCGCCTGGTGATCGGCGAAACCGTAGCGCCCGCGACCATCGATCGACACGCCGCCGCCGACCACCTTCGAGAGTCCGGCGCCGAGGGCCGGCCCCTCGACGCGATTGACGTGCACCAGCTCCGAGCCGCTGCGCGCCGACATCGCGAGGCGCTGCGGCCGGGCGAGTGCCTGAGCGCGCACCAGCTGCCGCACCTCTTCCTGCACACGCTGAATGTCGGCGTCCGTCACCGCGCGGACGTCCGGCGGCAACGAGTCGAGGATGCGCCCTTTCCACGGGTACCGCGCCGTCACCTCGCGCGGTGCTTGAACGATCTCGGGTCCGGTGAAGATGAGAGGCGGCGGCGAGAGGTTGAAGCGGTAGTCGCTGATCTCCCACCGTCCGCGAATGATCCCGCGCGCCGGAAAGTCCATCCACGTTCCCGATCGCCGGATCTCCACTTCCTGATGACTCGGCAGCCAGAAGCGTCCGCCGACGAGCCGGTTCTCCAGAACGACCGACAGCTCCTCGAGCGCATTATCGAGAAATGCAGCCCGGGTAAAACCGAGGTTCATGCGCACCACCTGGCCGCCCGACGGGTCGATGTAGACGGCGCCCACCACGCGTGGTTGGCGGTCGTCTTTCGGTCGGACCTTGACCTCGTACACGTTGATCCGTTGCGCCCCGGCGCCGATCGCGAAGCTGTCGGTCAGCGCGAAGTCGTATTCGCGGAGACCGAGCGGCGACAACGGGTGCGGCACATCACGTACTTCGTCGCCTTCCCCAATGCGGATGATGTTGGGAAAGTTGTTCTGGACGATGCCGAGGTGATCGCGGTGATACGCGATATCCGTCGGCAGGAGCAGCGTGTCGCGACGACCTATGATGCGCTGCTTGCTCAGGTTGGGCGCGCGCCAGTAGACTTCCAGCTCGAGCTCGTCCGTCTTGATGACCTTCGGCGGTGTGCGAAGGCCTTCGCCGAGCTGTGCGAGGAACGTGACGTACCCATGGGCGGAGGCCTGGTAGTCCGCGAGCCCGGTATCGGCGAGCTGCTCGGCACGGCGGCGCGTCGCGCCTTGGGCGAGCGACAGGCTGCGCGGGTCATTCCAGACCTGCGCGCCCGCGGGTGCGCCGGCACCCAACACACTCGTGACTGCAATGAACCACCACGCGGCGCGTTTCACGTCGCGCATCAAAAGAAGCAATGCATGAATTTCAAATTTCGCCACGCGCTTCGACCCGGGCAACCGCAACGATGACCGCGTCGTCTCGTGTCCTGTACCCTGTGTCCCGTGTCTCATAACGACTTCCGCGAGTATGTACGACGCGTAGCAACAGGCTCGCGCCGATTGGTTCCCGTGTGGCGCGACATCCTGCTCGACACAGACACGCCGGTCGCCGCGTTCGCCAAGTTGCGGCAAGACCCGTTTGCTTTCTTGCTGGAGTCCGCTCCGGCGGGCGGCGACATGTGGGCGCGTTACACGTTCATGGGCAGCGCGCCGCGCGCCGCCTGGAGGCTCGTCGACGGCGTCGTGCACGATTGGAGCGCCGAACGAGGGTGGCACAACGAACGGCGGCCCGACGATCCGCTGGCCGACCTCGAGGCGTTGCTCACGGCCGATGAACCGGTCGAGGCGCCGGAGATCGGTGAGTTTTGGAGCGGCGCCGTCGGCTTTTTCGGATACGACGTGGCCCGGCTCATCGAACGGCTGCCAACGCCGCCGGCGCGCGGCGTCCAGGTTCCGGACGCGCTGTTCGTGTTCACGGACGTGCTGGTCATCTTCGACAACCTGCGCTCCGAAGCGCGAGTCGTCGCGGCGGCGCGCGTCTCGGCTCGTGACACCGACGCCACCCTCGATGCCGCGTACGACGAAGCGACGAAAGCGATCGACGCGACGGTAGCGCGACTCCGCGGGCCCGACATCCTCGCGCCCCTCGACCTCGACCCGACGGCCAAACCGGCCGAGGGGCGATCGAGCTACGACCGGGACAAGTTCCTCGCCGATGTCGAGCGGGTTCGCCAATACATCATCGCCGGCGATGCCTTTCAGGTTCAAGTGGCGCGCCGCATCGACGTCCCGCTCGACTTCGCCCCGTCCGATCTGTATCGCGCGTTGCGCGTGATCAATCCGTCGCCGTACATGTACCATCTCGCGCTCGACGGCGTGGAAATCGTCGGCAGTTCCCCGGAGCTTCTCATCCGCGTCAGCGCGAGCGGCACCGTCACGCTTCGGCCGATCGCCGGCACGCGTCGCCGCGGCCGATCCGCGGATGACGACGCGCGCATGACCGAAGAGCTGCTGAATGACGAAAAAGAGCGCGCCGAGCATCTCATGCTCGTCGATCTTGGGCGCAACGACGTCGGCCGCGTCGCCTCGTACGGATCGGTGCGCGTCTCGGACCTCATGGTGATCGAGCGCTATTCGCACGTGTTGCATCTGGTCAGTCAGGTGGACGGCCAGTTGCGGCCCGGCCTCACCGCGATGGACGCCTTTCGCGCGGGCTTCCCGGCGGGTACCCTCACGGGGGCACCCAAGGTCCGGGCGATGGAGATCATCGACGAAATGGAACCGGAGCGACGAGGGCCGTATGGCGGCGCCGTCGGCTACATCAGCGCTGGAGCCAAACGCATGGACCTCGCGATCACCATTCGCACCTGCGTGATCGCGAATGGCGTGGCGTCGGTGCAATCGGCGGCGGGCGTGGTATACGATTCCGTGCCGGAGCGCGAGTTTCTCGAGCACGAGAACAAGGCACGCGCATTGCTCACCGCCATCGGACAAGCGCGCGCGGCACGGACGCGACGGAGCTAAATGCCCTTCCGCCTCCAGAGCACGGAATCGACGTACGGGTACTCGCTCCCCGAAACCGCTTCGGTGGTCGTCGGGCGTTCGCCGACGAGCGATTTCCCGATCATCGATCCGACGATCTCGCGACGGCACGCGCAGATCCTGAGGCAAGACGACAAGATCCTCGTCCGCGACCTCGGCTCGAGCAACGGGACGTACGTGAACGGCGTGCGTGTCGAATCGGCCGAGCTGAAGCCGGGCGACCTCGTCACGTTCGGCAAAGTCATGTTTCGTCTCGAGGAGCTGAGCCGACGCTCGACACCGTCCAAGCCGGTCGAGCCGACCGAGACGACCACCGGCTCGACGATCGTGCGGCAGCGGTCCGTGCTCGACGCGGAAGGCTCCATCCCCGAGGACAAGAGCCGCAAGACCCTGGCGACGCTCCTCGAGGTCTCGAAGGGTCTCGGCAAGACGGCCGACATCGACGCACTGCTCGACAAGATCGTCGGCTACGCGAATCAGATCCTCGACGTCGATCGCGTCGCCATCCTGCTCCTCGACGAGAACAACGAGCTGGTTTCAAAGATCGCACGCGACCGGCGCGGCGCCGACAGCGCCCGCGCCGTACCCCAATCGATCGCGCGGACGGCGCTGAGGGATCGCGTCGCCATCCTCACCGATAACGCCGGCGCGGATACGCGTTTTACCGGCCAATCGATCGTGCTGCAACAGATCCGGTCGGCGATCTGCGTGCCGCTCCTCGGCAGCGAGCAACCTCTCGGGGTGCTGTACGTCGACCATGCCGGCGACGCGCGTGACTTCGCCGACGAGGACTTCGATTTGTGCATCGCCTTTGCCGGCATCGCCGCCGTGGCGATCGAGAACAGCCAATTCTCGCAGCGCATCCAGCGTCAGATGGTCGCTCGCAGCAATTTCGAACGCTTCTTCACGCCGCAGCTCGCGAAGCGGATCGCGGACTCGGCCGAAACGATTCGACTGGGAGGCGACAAGCGGAGCGTCGCCGTGTTGTTCAGCGACGTGCGCGGCTTCACCGCACTCGCCGAATCAATGCGTCCCGAGGAAACCGCCAGTCTGCTCACGGAGTACTTCACCGAGATGGTGGACTGCGTGTTCCGGAACGAGGGCGCCCTCGACAAGTTCATGGGCGACGAGATCATGGCACAATGGGGCGCCCCAATCGGCACCGCGGACGATGCCGACCACGCCATGAACGCCGCCCTCGAGATGATCCGCGAGCTTCGACTCCTCAACGACGCTTGGCGCGCGAAAGGACGGCCGGAGCTTCAGGTCGGGATCGGCTTGAGCTACGGCGAAGTGTTCGCCGGCAACATCGGCTCCGAGAAGCGGCTTGAATTCACCGTCATCGGCGACACCGTCAACGTGGCGAACCGGCTCTGCTCGGCCGCGGGCCCGGGTGAAATTCTCGTCTCCGACGAGTTTCGTCGTGCGTTGAAGACGCCGCCGCCACTGGAGCAGTGTCCTCCGATGGAGCTCAAGAACAAGAGCCAGCCCGTGACCGTCTATCGCGTCGTCGGCTCGTGATGGCCAACGTGCCCGAGCTGCCTCGCGGCTTCGTCGCACTCGCGGTCGGCACAACGCGCGCCGTATGCGACGCCGCCCTCGTCCCAGAGATTCAGGAGCTGCTGCGGCAGCAAACGCTCTACGACTACGCGGCGTCGAGTCCGAGTGCGCGAGCGATCGCCGGCCGGGGAACCGCCTACGTTGCCTCGCTTCCGGGCGGAGAACGCGTCGTCGTTCGTCACAATCGGCATGGCGGCGCGTTGGCCGCGCTCACCCGCGACCTCTTCCGCCCGCCGACACGCGCACCGCTCGAGCTCCGGATCTCCGAGCATTTACGTCAGCTCGGCATTCCGACGCCGACGATTCTGGCGTACGCCACGTATCCCGTTGCACCCGGCTTTTGGCGCGCCGACGTTGTGACGCGGTACGTCTCGCCGAGTGCCGATCTATCCGACGTGCTCGTTTCCGACGATGACTTGCTGCGCGCCGACGCATGGGAGGCGACGGCGCTCCTCGTGCGGGAGATGTCGGCGGCGGGCGTTCGCCATCACGACCTCAACGCCAAGAACGTGCTGCTCCATTTGCACGGCGACGCCCCGCCCGTCGCGATGCTGCTCGATGTCGATCGCGTCGTTTTCGGCGAAGCGCCGGAGCGGGCCCTCGAGGGAAACTTGAGCCGTCTCTTTCGCTCTTTTCGGAAGTGGCGGTCGCTCTACGGTGCTCGTGTCGACGAATCCGAGATCGACGCGCTCGCGCGCCGGGTCCGCGAAGCCACAGCGGCGCCTTCGATGACTCGCTCATAAACTTCGATGGTGCGATCGGTCATGCGTTCAACGGAGAATTCGGCCGCCCGCGTTTGGGCCCGGTCGGCGAAGCGCGCGGCGAGCGCGGTATCGGTGATCAAGCGCGCGATCGCCGCCCCGAGTCCTTCGGGGTCGCGGACGTCAGCCAGTAACCCGCATTCTCCGTCGATGATAACTTCGGGAATGCCCCCGGCGCGCGTCGCCGCCACCGGCAGGCCGAACGCCAAAGCGTCGAGCAATACCGATCCCATGCCTTCCTCGCGCGAGCTCAGGACGACGACGTCGGCGGCGGCAAGCAATGCGTCCGCGTCAGCGCGAAACCCGGTAAGATGGATTACGCCGTCGAGCATCAACGTATGAATCTCGCGTTCGACTTCGCCTCGGAGCGGGCCTTCACCGACCAGCAAAGCCTGGAGGGTGGGCACGATCCGTCTGGCGTGCGCCACCGCTCGGATAAAGTTGATCGGATCCTTGTGGCCGACGAGCTGCGCAACCTGTACGACGAGCGGCGCGTTTCCCGTCGGCTGCGCACCGAGTTCGGCGAGCGTCGCCGGCGACGCGGGTTCGACTGGGCGATGCACGTCCACGCCGTCCGGGACGACGGTGATCAGCGACGGATTGATGCCGCCGTCGGCGAGCACTCGTCGCACCGCTTCGGACACCGCGATGATGGCCGCCGCGCGCCCGTATTTCCAACGCGTTCCGACGTTCGCGCGCAGCGGGAAGTCCACACGGCGTGCCACGACCATCGGTGTGTGCGTGCCGATCGTAGCCAACGCGCCGGCGGCGACGGCGTGCGCCGTGTGCGCGTGGACGACGTCGATCCGTTCGCGCCGAACCACCGCGCGCAATCGGAGGGCCGCTCCCGGATCCAGCTCCCCGAGCGGATTGGAGAACGCCACATCGAGTCCAGCTTCCTCGGCGCGGCGCGCCAGCGGTTCGCCCGCACGCGCCGCGACGATGGAACGATGACCGCGCTTTGCGAGCTCGCCGGCAAGCCACAGCGCCTGTCGCTCGCCGCCGCGCCAGCCGCGCTCGGTGTCGATGTGCAGCACGCGAAGAGTCACCGCGCGCAACTTCCCCGGGTACGGGCTGGGGCGCAAGCCTGGCAACACGGGACACGGCTTACGGGGCCGGCGACATGACGGCTCGGACAGAACTGCGGCGCGTGCTCGTGGTAGCACTGGATAACTTGGGCGATCTGGTTTTTGCGTCGGCGCTCGTGCCGCCAATTCGAGAAGCCTTTCCGTCGGCTGAGATTGGGGTTTTTTGCAAGGAGTACACGGCGGCCGTCGCTCGGCTGATACCAGGCGTCGATACCGTCTTCGCGGCGGATCCCCTTTGGGCCGTATCGCCCGGGCAGCCCCGGCCACCCCTTCGGCCATTCCTCGCGGCACTGCTCGACGTCCGGCGCGCACAGTTCGATGCGGCGATCCTCAGCGCGGCACCGTGGCGCACCGCCGCTGCGTGCGCCGCGACCGGAATCCCCATCCGCGTCGGCTTGCGCCGGAACCGGAATGCCGCCTTTCTCACGCGCGTCCTGCCACCGGCAGACCCGGCGAAGCCCGTGCTCGACGAGCAGGCGCGGCTCCTCGCCGACCTCGGGATTCCGTCGACGGCACCGCGCTATCGCCTCGACGCGTCGCGCCTCGGAGCGGTGCGCGACGAAGTCGCCGGGCAGTTGACGAAGCGCTTCGTCGCGCTCCATCCGTTCGCCGGAGCGCGAAATCGGTGCGTCCAACTCTCCGAGTGGACGCAGGTCGCGTTCGCGCTTCAGGCGCACGGAATTCGGTCGCTCTGGGTCGGGACGACGCGAGAGCTCGACGAGCTTCGTCGCTCGTTCACACACCCGTCGGGCTATTATGCCGATCGGATTCGCGCGAGCGGCATGAGCGACGGGTCGCTGCCGGTGACCGCCGCCGCCATCTCACTCGCCGCAGGATTCATCGGCCACGACTCGGGTCCGTTGCACGTTGCCGGGGCATTCGGCATTCCGGTCGTCGGCGTGTTCGCGCCGGGCGAGCCGAAGCGCACCTTTCCGCAGGGTGTCGGACCGTGGCGAATGATTCACCGCGCCACGCCCGCCGAGATCAGCGGCGGCGATCTGCTGCGCGAGATCGCCGAGCTCGAAATAGTTTCCGCGTCATGATCGACGTTCCGCTTCAGCGGGTCTGCATCGTGATGATGAGTGCCGTCGGCGACGCCGTGCACGTGCTGCCGGTGATCAATGCGCTCAAGCGCCGGTCGCCGCGGACGCACATCACGTGGGTGCTGCAGCCGGGCCCCGCGACGCTGGTTCGTGGACATCGCTCGGTGGACGAGATCATTCTCTTCGACCGGTCGCGCGGCTGGCGCGCCTTCAGCAACGTCCGCCGCGAGCTCGCGACCAGGCGCTTCGATCTCGTGCTCGCGCTCCAGGTGTATTTCAAGGCGGGGATCGTCACGGGCTTCACGCGAGCGCCGGTGAAGCTCGGCTTTGACCTCGCGCGGGCTCGCGACGCGAATTGGTTGTTCACGACGCACCGCATCCCGCCGCACGAACCGCAGCACGTGCAGGACCAGTACTTCGAGTTTCTCACCGAGATCGGCGTGCCGTACGAGCCGGTCGAATGGGATCTTGGTCCGTGGCCCGAGGAGCGCCCGGCGCAACAGGAATTCGTGTCACGGTTCGATCGTCCGGTCGCATCGATCGTCGTCGCGACGAGCAAGCCCGAGAAGGACTGGCTCCCCGAAAGGTGGGCCGAGGTCGTGGACGCGCTCTGGCACGACTTCGGGTTGCAGCCCGTGCTCGTCGGCGGACGCTCACCGCGCGAGGTCGCGGCGGAGCGCGTCATTCTCGACCGCGCCGCCCAGGCCCCGTATTCCGCGCTCGGGAGCGGATTGCGAAAGCTCGTCGGTATCTTCGACGCGTCGTCGCTCATCCTCTCGCCGGACACCGGGCCCCTGCACATGGCGGTGGCCCTGGATCGTCCCGTCGTGAGCCTCATGGGCTACACGAATCCCAAGCGCACCGGTCCCTATCGACGGTTTCACGATTTACTCATCGACGCCTACGGCGAGCCGGGCGAGAGCTATCCGATCAGCATGGAGAATCGCTCGGGGCGAATGGCGCGCATCACCGTGCGCGACGTCCTCGACCGCGTCGAGCGCTGGCGCGCGGCCTATCAGTCGGCCGAGATCGGACCGAAGTCGTAACGCAGGCCGGATTGGCGCAGCAGCCCGGCCAACCGATTGAGCGCGAGTCCCATCACGGCGAAGTAGTCGCCGTCCACGCGCGCAACGATCGTTGCGCCGAATCCCTGGATGCCATAGGCGCCGGCCTTGTCCATTGGCTCGCCCGTGTCGATGTAGCGCTCGATCTCTTCGTCCGAAAGGCCACGAAACGTCACGCCGACTTGCTCGACGCCGGACAGTGTGCTGCCGCGCCACGAGACGGCCACTCCCGTCATGACGACGTGCGAGCGGCCGCTCAACCTCCGCAGCATTTGCCGGGCGTGTGCGCGGTCGCGCGGCTTGCCGAGTACGTCGCCGTCGACGACGACGATCGTGTCGCTGCCTATGGTCACAGTCTCCGGCCCCGCGATCGCGGCGATCGTCTCCGCTTTGCCCCGCGCCAAACGCTCGGCATGCGCGTCGGGCGGCTCACCAGGCAAATACGACTCGTCGATGTCGGCCGGACGGACCTCGTGATCGATCCCAACGAGACGCAGCAGCTCGCGCCGTCGCGGTGACGCCGAGGCGAGGACAACGCGCAGTGAGGTCATCGCTCGAGCCAAAGGGTGACGGGACCGTCGTTCACCAGCTCGACTTCCATCATCGCGCCGAACTCTCCCGTCGCCACCGTCACGCCGCGCTCGCGCAGCAAGCCAATGAAGCGCTCGTAGAGAGGGATCGCCTGCTCCGGCCTCGCCGCGTCGATGAAACTTGGCCGCCGCCCCTTCACGGCGTCGCCGTAGAGTGTGAACTGCGAAACGACGAGCAGCTCGCCACCGATGTCGGCGATCGACCGGTTCATCTTGTCTTCGTCGTCGGCGAAAATGCGAAGGCCGACGATCTTGTCGGCCATCCAGGAGAGTTGGTCTTCGCCGTCGGTGTGGGTGAAGCCGACTAGCAGGACGGCGCCATGGCCGATTTTTCCAATCACAGAGCCCGCGACACGGACCTCAGCGCGCTTCGCGCGTTGAACAAGTACTCTCATCGCCTTGAACAGTACCGCCGGCGCAAAATCCTCCAAACCGGTTCATAAAACGCCGAATGGGGTCAGACTCCATTTGGAATTGGAGTCTGACCCCATTTGCGGATTTTTGTTGGGTTAGGCGGCGACCGTTTCCGGGACGCCGGCCTGCTTCACCAACTCGACGTCGATCGACAGCTTCACCTCGTCGCTCACCAGAACGCCGCCCGTCTCGAGCGCCTGATTCCAGTGGAGCCCGAAGTCCGTCCGGTTGATCTTCCCCGAAGCGCTGAAGCCCGCGCGCTCATTGCCCCACGGATCCTTCCCCTCGCCCTCGAGCGTGGCCTTGAGCTCGACCTCGCGAGTCACGTCGCGGATCGTGAGGTCTCCGATGACCCGGAACTCGCCGTTGCGGGGATCACCGTCGATGCGCTTGCTCACGAAGTGAAGCTTCGGGAACTGCGCGACGTCGAAGAAGTCGGGCGAACGGAGGTGATTGTCGCGCATCTCCTGCCGCGTGTCGATCGAAGCCGCGTCGATCGCGACGTCCACTTTCGAGCTCTGCGGATTCTGCTCATCGACGGTCACCGTTCCCGTGATCGCGCCAAAGCGGCCGCGCACGGTGGCGATCATCATGTGGCGAACTGAGAATCCGACTTCAGCGTGCGTCGGATCAAGGGTCCATTTAGTCGTCTGTTTGCTGCTCATTGTCTGCCCTCCGAAAGTTGGCTACCGAATTTCTGCTGTACTGTACCGTTTTCTCATGGAACGTCTATATATGAACTTCATGGGCAAATAGAACGCCTACTTCAGGTGTGCAAGCAGCCTCACCAGCGTAGCCCGGTCTTCGACTGGGACGCCTGCCGCAACCTCGTCCTGCAACCGCGTAACCTCTCTGCTACCATCCGCCTGACGGGCCCGCCCAGCATCCGTGATCTCGGCTTTGACGCTTCGCCGGTCGGTCGGGCAGGCGACACGCCGCACCAAACCGTCCGCTTCCAGTCGATCCACCAGCTGCGTCATGTTGGAACGAACGCAGCTTAGCCGGCTGGCGAGCTCGCTGAGCGACAAAGCCTCCCCCGCCGAAACAAGTTCGTTGAGCACGGAGAATTTCGGCATCGACAGCTCAGCCTTCTCCAATGCATCCTCGAGCTTTTCCTCCAGGGCGTGAGCGGCGTGGATGACCGAGAAAATGGTCGTGTCCGCCGCCGGAGACTTGGCCGGGTCTTGGCCGTCAGTATTGTTCACGTATGAATTGTACATAGCAGGCTGGCCGCCGTCAAGGCGACGCTAGACCAGCGCGAACCGAGCGAAGATAGCGAGCGGGAGTAGGCGAGAGCGGGAGTAGGCGAGAGCGGGACTGACCACCTGCGGGACTGACCACCTTCGGGACTGACCAGAAGCGGGGACTAACGAACAACGGGACTAACAAACGACGGGAATGGACATCGGAAAAGCGAACGGCGGCGACGAATTGAAGCCGTCGCCGCCGTTGCGATGTTCAAGCCGATTCTTGTCAG
>DATLPC010000002.1:0-8447 GCA_035535975.1 Gemmatimonadaceae bacterium
CCCATCAGCGGAACTCCTACGGGAGATGCTCGCCATGGGTTTGCCGACCGCAATACTCGCCGACGATACGACGGCGACACATTCGCCCACCGTTCTACGTCTTCCGGAGCACACGCTCGAGATCGTGTCCGATTCGGGCGAGGGCGCCCAGAAATGTGGTCAGATCTTCGGTGCCGTATCGGCGAAGATGGGAAACGGCGTATGGACCGTCGAGATCATTCCGGCCGAGATCCAGCCGCCGCCGCGAACCCCGGAAGGCGCGAGCGGGAACCGGATTCGCATCGGATCGGGGCCCATTACGAACTGGGGTGACCACGTTCAGCTCGTGGTCGCGTTCAACGAGCAGGTGCTGCTCTCGCGACACCGACTCGGCGCGCTCGCCGACGACGCGATTATTCTCGTCGAGAATCTCTGGGCGAGTCATCCGAATCCCGACATTCAGAAGGCCTGGCACCAGGCGCTCGGTGAGCTCGCGACGCGCAACTACCGCATCGTCGAAGTGCCGATGGAAGAGCAGTGCCTCACCATCGACGAGAATCCCCGGAAGGGCACGAACATGTTCGCCCTCGGATTGCTCGCCTACATCTATGACCGAAGCCTCGACCGCATAGAGGACCAGATCGCCTACGCCTTCCGCAAGAAATCGGAAGACGTGTACCAGCGGAATGTCGGGCTGCTTCACCTCGGGTACGAGTGGGCGAAAGCCAATCTCGATTTCCGCATCGAGGTGGCGACGACGAGCTCCGATGTACCGCTCGTCGTCATGAACGGCAACGAAGCACTCGCGATGGGCGCGCTGGCATCGGGTATGGAATTGTGTGCGATGTACCAGATCACGCCGGCGACGTCGGTCTCGCACTTCCTCGCCGAGGTGTTCGAGAAGTTCGGCGGCATCCTGCATCAGGCCGAGGACGAGATCGCCGCGGCCGGTGTGGCGATCGGCGCGTCGTACGCGGGGAAAGTCGCGTTCACGGTGACCTCCGGTCCTGGGCTCGCGCTCAAAACGGAATTCATCGGCCTCGCCGTGATGACGGAGACGCCGCTCGTCGTAATCGACGTGCAACGCGGCGGCCCGAGCACGGGGCTCCCCACAAAGGTCGAGCAGTCCGATTTGCTCGCGGCACTCTTTGCCCAACCGGGAGACGCCCCACGGATCGTGATCGCTCCTTCCACCATCGAGGAGTGCTTCCACTCCGTCATCACGGCGCGTCGCCTGGCCGAGGTATTCAGAACGGTGGTCATGGTCTTGAGCGACGCGAACCTCGCCACCGGCGTGCAACCCTTTCCGCGCCCAGAGCTTCTCGCCGAGTGGCAAGCGAGCGAGCCGGATCTTGCGCCCGTGCCCCAAGACACTCGCCCGTACGAATGGGATTCGCGGACTGGATTGGCTCCGCGGATCATTCCCGGACAACCGAACGGAATGTTCACGGTGACCGGCCTCGCGCACGACGAGCGCAGCAAGGTTGCCTACGGCTCCGGTGTGCATCAGCGAAGCTCGACGATGCGCAGTCGCAAGCTCGCGGTGCTTCAGCAAATGCTCACGCCGCCATCGATCAAGGGAGATCCGAGCGGCGGCGAGCTGCTGATCGTGGGGTGGGGGAGCACGCGCGGCGCGATCGAAGAAGCGGTCGACCGTGCGCGGGCACAGGGACTGTCGGTGTCGTCGCTCCACCTCACCTTCCTGTCGCCGCTCGAGCCCGGGCTCGCCGAGATCTTCAAGCGCTTCAAGAAAGTGGCGACGGTCGAGATCAACTACAGCGACGAGCCCACCGATCCGTTCATCACGCCGGAGAATCGGCGGCGTGGCCAGCTCGCCTGGCTGCTGCGCGCCGAGACGCTCGTCGACGTCGACTGCTGGACGCGCGTGCCCGGCGAGCCGCTCCGCCCCGGCGCCATCGTCGACGCCATCTCCAGTCTGATCGATGGTCAGAGGAGGCTCGTGTCATGACCGACTTCTCGTGTGCGACGCTCGGCTGCGCCGTTCCGGTTGACGATGACCACGAATACGTCCTCGGCGACTACGAGGGGCCGGTTGCCCGATGGTGCCCTGGCTGCGGTGATCACTCGATCCTCACGTCGGTCGAAAAACTGCTCGTTGCCGAACAGCTCAAACCGGAGCAGACGATGTTCGTCTCGGGCATCGGCTGCTCGAGCCGGTTCCCCCACTACCTCAAGACGTACGGCTTTCACGGCGTCCACGGCCGCGCTCTTCCGGTCGCCACCGGCATCAAGCTCCACCGCCCCGACCTGAACGTCTTCGTCGTGATGGGCGACGGCGACTGCTGTTCGATCGGCGCCGCGCACTGGGTGCATGCGATCCGCTACAACATGAACATGGTCGCGCTGCTGCTCGACAACAGCATCTATGGCCTGACGAAGAAGCAGACCTCGCCGACGACGCCGCAGGGCTTCAAGACGAACACACAGCCGTTCGGCAGCTTCCTGCCGCCGCTCAATCCACTGACGACGATGCTCGGCACGACGAATGTGTCGTTCGTGGCGCAGACGGCCGAGTGGATCCCGGCGCATCTATATGCCACCCTACGGGCGGCGTACCGACATCGGGGCCTGGCTTTCGTCCGCATCCTCCAGCGCTGCCCGATGTACACGGTCTCGCTGTACGAGCGCGCGGTGAAGGATCCGAGCCTCACCGAGCTGTTGGTCCACGACGACGGCGTGCTGACGCCGGAGCTCGATGCGATCTACCGCGAGCGTCGTGCGCACGATCCGGCCGACATCAACGCCGCGCGACAGCTCGCCGACGACACCGATCGTATCCGCCTCGGCGTCTTCTTCCGTGACGAACGCCGCCCCTGCTACGACGAGATTCGTCGGCCGACGAAGATCACCGCGAGCGAGCGCATCGCTCTCCTCGACAAGGAGCTCGACCGCTATGCCGTCTGACGACCGCGTCCAACGCGCGCTCGCGGCTGTTGCGCCGCAGATTGCCGCGTTTCGTTCCCTCGTCGCGAGCACGCTCGAGCACGCGCGTGCCATCCTGTCACTCGACGAAGGCGCGAATCACGCGAAGCTGGAGCTGGGCGCGCTCGGATCGCGGATCGATCCCATCCGTTTCGCGGCGCTCGCGTCGGGCGGCGGCGGATTGGATCCGGTCGGCCGCGAGCGCGTGGGGCGCGCCGTCGAGTCGCTGCGCGCGCTCGCCGAGGCGTCCGACGACTCGTTCGTCGTCGAGCTTCGGTCCGGCGATTCGCTCGATCTCGGCGTCCGTGACGCTCTGGCGCGACTCGGCCGCGTCTTCGGCCTCGCCAACGCGATCGACCTTGCTCGGCGCGGCGGCTACGTGCCGCGCGTCCACGACCGTGCGCTCGACGCGTGGCCGTTCGAGCTCTGGACGCAGCGCGACCGCAAAACCGTGCCGCCGCTGGTCGTCGTGCTCGGCCCGGCGGAGCTCAATGCGGGGTCACTCGCCGATGTACTCGATGGCAACGCGCACCTCGCTCTCGTCGTGATCGGCGACGCGGCGCCGGCGCGCCTGATCCGGCTCGTCACCCCGCGCACGTTCGTTCTTCAGACGACGAAGGCGGATTCCTTCTCGCGCTTCACGACGTACGCCGGTCCAGCGGTTGCCGCGCTGCTGCAAGGCGACGTCGCGTCATTTGTCCACGACCCGGACGCCGGCAGAGCGCCCTGGCAGCGGATCGCGATCTCATCGCGGCCGGCCAAACCGCCACGCAAGCGCATCGGCGTGCAGTGCCCGGTGCAACAGCTCGACGAGCTGCGCCAACTCGAAGCCCTCGCCGAGCGCCCTTCGCTTTCCACGGCGCCGATCGAGTCACTCGCGCCGGCAGGTGAGAGCGATCCGACCGAGCGGCTCGCGTCGTGGCTGCTCAACGAGTCGGGAGTCTCGTCGCGATGAGGACCCGGTGATGCTGCACGCTGTCATCCTCTCGGTCGAGATCCTCGCCGGCGTTGGGCTGGTGTTTGCGGCGTTCATCGCGCTCGCGTACTGGAAGCTGCGCGTCTACGAAGACCCGCGCATCGACATCGTTACCTCGATGCTCCCGGGAGCGAACTGCGGCGCGTGCGGGTTTCCGGGTTGCCGCGGCTTCGCTGAGCAGGTTGTGGCGGGCAAGTCGAAGCCCGCCGGCTGCAACGTGATCGACGAAGGCGGCGCCGCGTCCATTGCCAGCTATCTCGGCGTCGACGCGGGAGAGTCGAACAAGCGCGTCGCCAGGCTGCTGTGCGCCGGCGGAACCAACGTCGCCGTGCAGCAGGCCGAATATCGCGGCCTCACGACATGCGGCGCGGCGGCGTCGGTCGCGGGGGGCGGCAAGGGTTGCGCCTGGGGCTGTCTCGGCTTCGGCGATTGCGCCGTGTCGTGCACGTTCGACGCGATCACGATGAACAGGTTCGGTCTGCCGGTCGTCGACGTCGCGAAGTGTACCGCGTGCGGTGACTGCGTCGCCGCCTGCCCGAAAAACCTCTTCGAGATCATTCCGCTCGATCAGAAGCTGCTCGTGCAATGCCGCAGCATGATCGAGGGGGATGAGCTCCTCGAGTCGTGCGCCGTTGGATGCACGGCCTGTGGCAAGTGCGTCATCGACGCCGCGCCCGGACTCGTGACGATCGAGCGTGGGTCGGCGCGCGTCCACTACGCGCTCAACGCGCAGGCCGACATCTCGGCGATCGCGCGCTGCCCGACGGGCGCCATCACATGGGTCGAAGGGCGACAGTTTGCTCTCCGGCCCCGCGCCAAACCAGCGACGGAACTCAGCGGGAGCACATCCGCATGAAACTCTGGGCCAAGACGCCAACGATCGAGGCCAAACCGCGTTTCCCGGGCGTGCGCGTCGCGCTCGACGGCAGCAGCGCGGTCGTGGCGATGGAAACCGCGGCGAGCGAGGCGGCGGGCGCGTACCCGATCACGCCGTCCACGCAAATGGGTGAAGGCTGGGCCGCGGCGGTCGCCGACGGCCAGCGCAACGTCAACGGTCGCAAGCTCCTCTTCTTCGAGCCCGAGGGCGAGCACGCCGCTGCCGCGGTGACGGCCGGCATGAGCATGATGGGTCTCCGCGCCGCCAATTTCTCGAGCGGGCAGGGAATCGCGTACATGCACGAGTCGTTGTACGCGGCGGTGGGCAAGCGCCTCACGTACGTGCTCAACGTCGCGGCGCGCGCGATCACGAAACACGCGCTCAACGTCCACGCGGGGCACGACGACTATCACGCCGTCGACGATACCGGCTTCTTCCAGCTGTTCGCCAAAGACGTCCAGGGCGCCGCCGATCTCAACTTGATCGCGCATCGCATCGCCGAGCTGTCCCTCAATCCGGGGATCTCCGCGCAAGACGGCTTTCTCACGAGCCACGTCATCGAATCCCTGCAGCTTCCGGAGCGCGAGCTGGTAAAAGCGTATCTGGGAGATCCGGCAGACATTATCGACTCGCCGACGCCGGCCCAGCGTCTGGTTTTCGGTGACAAGCGACGCCGCATCCCCGAACTGTTCGACCTCGATCATCCGGCGATGGTCGGCGTCGTGCAGAACCAGGACAGCTACGCGCAAGGCGTCGCGGCCCAGCGGCCGTTCTATTTCGACCACGTCGCGGCGCTCGCCGATCGGGCGTTCGAAGAGTTCTTTGCGCTTTCAGGCCGGCGCTACGCGCGGGCGCAAGGCTACAGCCTGGCCAACGCCGAGTACGTGATCGTCGGGCAAGGCTCCGTGGTGAGCAACGCCGAGGCTGTCGCGGACCACCTGCGCGAGACGAGAAAGCTCCGCGTCGGCGTCCTCGACGTCACGATGTTCCGGCCGTTCCCGGCGGATCTCGTCTCGGCCGCGCTCCGCGGACGCCGCGGCGTCGTCGTGCTCGAGCGGGTCGATCAACCGCTCGCCGTCGACCCGCCACTGTTGCGCGAGATTCGCGCCGCGATGAGCAAAGGCTTCGAGAACGCGCGCACGCTCGCGGGTGCCGAGCCGTACCCGGGAGTTGCGCGAGTAGAGCCGCAAGAGATGCCGAACTTCTACTCCGGCTGCTTTGGGCTCGGGAGTCGCGATCTCCAGCCGGGCGACATCATCGCCGCGGTCGAGAACATGCTCCCCGCTGCCGCGCATCGGCGCCAATTCTACCTCGGCGTCGACTTCATTCGGCACGGGACCAAGCTGCCCAAGCTCCAGATCTGGCAGGAGAAGCTCGAGGACGCTTATCCGCACGTGAGCGAGCTGTCGCTGGCAAATGCCGGTGATGTGAATCTCATGCCGCAGGGCGCGGTATCGCTCCGTATCCACTCGGTCGGCGGATGGGGCGCGATCACGATGGGAAAGAACGTCGCCGCGACCGTCTTCGATCTGCTCGGCTTGCACATCAAGGCGAATCCGAAGTACGGATCGGAGAAGAAGGGTCAGCCGACGACGTTCTACGCCACGTTCGCGCCGCAGCCGATTCGGCTGAACTGCGAGCTGCGACACGTGGACGTCGTGCTCTCACCCGATCCGAACGTCTTCCGCCACTCGAATCCGCTGGCCGGACTCGCCGACGGCGGAGCGTTCGTCATCCAGAGTGACAAGTCCGCGGACGAGTGCTGGGCCTCGCTGCCGGCCTCGGCGCAGCGCGAGATCAAGGAACGAAAGATCCGTCTCTATGTGCTCGACGGATTCGCCATCGCCGGCAGCGAGGCGTCCGACGTCGAGCTGCGTTATCGAATGCAGGGCGCGGCCTTCATGGGCGCGTTTTTCGCCGTGTCCGGACTGGCCGAGCAGCACGGGCTCGATCGAGACAAGCTGTTCGCGGGAATTCGGCAGCAGCTCGCGAAAAAGTTCGCGAAGCACGGCGAGCGCGTCGTCGCCGACAACCTGCGCGTCATCGAGCGCGGCTATCGCGAGCTGCTACAGATCGACGTCACCGCGAAGGCAATTCGGGTTGACGACGACGCGGGAATCCCAGCCATCCCAGACCTGCTCGACGTGGCGAACGCGGAGCAAGGCATCGCCAATCGCGGCCGCTTCTGGGAGCAGGTGTGTTTCCTCAACAAGACGGGAAGCGACGGGATCGCTGATCCCTTTGCCGCGTTCAGCGCCATTCCGGCGGTGACGGGCGCGGCGCGCGACATGACCGACGTTCGCCTCGAGGTGCCGAAGTTCATCGCCGAGAATTGCACGGGCTGCAGCCAGTGCTGGACGCAGTGCCCGGACTCGGCGATTCCCGGTCTCGTGACAGAAGTCGATCAATTGATCGAGATCGGCGTCGGCATGGTCGCCGCGCACCGACCGATGGACCGCGTTCGCCAGGTGTCGAAGCATCTGGCGAAGGAGACGCGGCGCGTCCTCAAGAGCGAACCGTTCGTCGACATCGGCAAGACCCTCGACAGCGCCTTCGAGTCGGTCGCCGGCAAGCTCGGATGGGAAGGGGAGAAGCGCGCCGCGCTCGACGACGACTACGCGGCGTTGCGAGCGCGCATCGCGAGCTTCCCGGTCGCGAAGACGGGTCCGTTCTTCGACGTTCCCGAATCGAAAGCGGCAGGTACCGGCGGTCTGCTTTCAGTGACGATCAACCCCGAGGCGTGCAAGGGCTGCAACCTGTGCGTCGCGGTTTGTCCGGACGGTGCGCTCGTCACGGTGAAGCAGGACGCGGACATCGTCCGCTCGCTGCGGCACAACTGGGAGCTCTGGAACAAGCTGCCCGATACGCCCGACCGGTTCGTCAACGTTCGCGATATCGACGAAGGCGTGGGCGTCCTTTCTTCGCTCCTGCTCAAGAAGGACAGCTATCGCTCGATGGTCGGCGGCGACGGGGCGTGCATGGGCTGCGGCGAGAAGACCGCCGTGCATCTCATCATCTCGTCGATCCACGCGCTGATGCTGCCGCGCGTGAAGAAGCTCGTGGCGCATCTCGACGAGCTGATCGCCGGACTGGAAACGAAGGCGCGCGGACTCCTCGCCATCGAGGCGGATCTCGATGCGGCGTCGTCGAACGGCAAGATCTCGATCGCGATCGATGAAGCCAAACGCGCCAAAGTCGATCTACTCACCAAGAGCCTTCACGCAATTCAGGACCTGCGTTGGCGGTACGTCGAAGGCCCGAGTGGCGAGGGCCGCGCCGCGATGGGCATGGCCAACAGCACCGGCTGCTCATCGGTCTGGGCGAGCACGTATCCGTACAACCCATATCCGTTCCCTTGGACCAATCACCTCTTCCAGGATTCACCGTCGCTGGCGATCGGCATCTTCGAAGGCCACATGCGAAAGATGGCCGATGGATTCGCCGCCATTCGCCGTGCCGATTTGCTCGTCGCCGACCGTTACGACGCGAAGCGTGATGAAGAAGTCCTCGCCAATCTCGACTGGCACACCTTCACCGACGACGAGTTCGACCTCTGCCCGCCGATCGTCGCGATGGGCGGCGACGGCGCGATGCTCGACATCGGATTCCAGAACCTCTCGCGACTCCTCGCATCGGGAAAACCGATCCGCGTGATCGTGCTGGATACGCAGG
>DATLPC010000003.1:0-5088 GCA_035535975.1 Gemmatimonadaceae bacterium
GCCGGGCCGGGCCGAAGATTTCACCAGCGCTTTCACGCGCGCGTCGCTCCGCTGCGGTTGTCTGAGGAGAGTGCGTGCGGCAGCGCGTGCTGTTCAACGCGTCGATACCGCGCACGAAACGTCGCACCGACGATGGATCGATGGAAGTGCGACACGTCGGCGCGTCTATTGCGTGCGGTATAGCGCATTCCCTATATTCGCGTGAGCGCATCCATCGCATGCAGGTTACGCGTTGCGCGCGCGCGATTCCGCGGAACGCACGAGGGTACTGCGTGGGTCAAACTCGACGAGAGTTCATCAAGTCGACAACTGCTGCACTGAGCGTCGCGGGTTTCGCGACTCCTTCGTCGACCGGTCGCTTGCCGACCGATGCTCTCGTCTCTCCTTACTCCGCGATCGTCGGCGGCGAACCGGCCATCAAGGAGCTCGCGGCCGTCGCGCTCGAGGCGGCGAAAAGCGCTGGCGCCGGCTACGCCGACGTGCGCTTCGTCCGCAATCGCAACCGGAACATCGCCGCCCGCGAGCATCGCGTCACCAACGTCGCCGACAACGAGACCTACGGGTTCGGCGTTCGGACGCTCGTCAACGGCGCATGGGGCTTCGCGGCGAGCCGCGACCTCACGCGCGACGAGGTCGCCCGCGTCGCCCGGCAGGCCGTCGCACAGGCGCGCGCGAATCGCTCGGCGTTGGTGCGGCCGGTGATGCTCGCGCCCGCACCGGTGGTCGCCAACGGAACGTGGAAGAGCCCGATCGAGATCGATCCGTTCGACGTGGCGATCGAAGACAAGGCCGCGCTCCTGCTCGAGGCGAACAACGCGGCGCTGGCGGTCAAGGGCGCCAGGTTCGTCAACTCGGGCATGTTCTTCCTGCGCGAAGAAAAGACGTTCGCCTCGAGCGACGGGTCGATGACCTTCCAGGTCATCTATCGGACGCAGCCGTCGATGACCGTGACCGCGGTCGGAAGCGGCGACTTCGCCACGCGCGAGTCGGTCGACGTCGCGCCGCGCGGCCTGGGCTACGAGCACGTGCGCGATGCCAAGCTCGTCGAGAGCGCGCCACAGTGGGCCGACGAGGCGGTGCAGAAGCTCAACGCCAAGAGCGTCGATGTCGGCCGGTACGATCTCGTGCTTCATCCGTCGCATCTGTGGCTCACCATCCACGAATCGGTGGCGCATCCCACCGAGCTCGATCGGGCGATGGGTTATGAGGCGAATTACGCGGGAACGAGCTTCGTCGCGCCGCCGGAGAAAGTGCTCGGCACACTCAAGTACGGGTCGGCGCTGATGAACATTCGCGGCGACCGCACGCAGCCCGGATCGCTCTCGGCCTGCGGGTGGGACGACGAAGGTGTCGAGCCCGAGGACTTCGACATCATCAGGACGGGCGTCTTCGTCGATTACCAGACGACGCGTGAGCAGGCGCTCTGGCTCGACTGGTATTACAAGAAGCTCGGCCGACCGACGCGATCGCATGGCTGCTCGTACGCGCAGACGTGGGCTGCCGTGCAGTTCCAGCGCATGCCGAACGTCTCGCTGCTGCCGGGTGACAAGGACCTCGGGTGGGACGATCTCATCGCGGCGACCGATCGCGGTATCGCCATCGTCGGCGACGGCTCCTTCTCGATCGACCAGCAGCGGTACAATGCGCAGTTCGGCGGACAGGTGTTCTACGAGATCAAGGGCGGCAAGATCGTCGGCATGCTCAAGGACGTGGCGTATCAAATGCGCACGCCCGACTTCTGGTCGAGCCTCGACATGATCGGCGGGCCGCGCAGCTACTTCCTCGGCGGCGCGTTCGGCGACGCGAAGGGACAGCCGGTCCAGGTGAACGCGATCAGTCACGGTGCGCCGGTCACGCGCTTCCGCAACGTCAACGTCATCAACACCGGGCGGTCGGCGTGACGGTCCGGTCGCTGCTGACGGCCGCGCGCTACTTGTCGCGCGAGGAATCCGAGGCGATCACCAAGCGCGCGCTGTCGTTCGCGTCGGCTGAGCAAACGCGCGTGATCGTGAACAGCTCGTACGTGAGCAACACGCGCTTCGCCGTGAACCAGATCTCGACCGGCGGCGATGCCTTTGATTCGGTGGTCACGGTGATCAGCCGCTTCGGCAAGCGGAGCGGATCGTCGTCGACGAACCAGTTCGATGACACGGGGCTTCGCGCCGTGGTGCAGATGTCCGAGCGCGTCGCCAGACTGAGCCCGGAAGATCCCGAGGCCATGCCCGAGCTGGGCTCGCAACAGTACCGCGCCGGCGTGAACTGGAGCGACGCCACGGCCTCGCTCGATCCCGATTCGCGCGCGCGCGCCGTGAAACAGATCGCCGATCCCAGCCGCGAGGCCGGTCTCGTGTCGACGGGATTCATGGAGGCGATCACGGGATCGCAGGCGATCGCCAACTCCAAAGGTCTGTTCGCCTACAATCGCTCGACGTCATCAGTCCTCACCACGACCGTGCGCACGGTCGACGGCACGGGTTCAGGTTGGGGCGGTGCGACGCACCATGACTGGAGCCGGATCGATCCGTCGGCGCTCGGCGCGCGCGCCACGCGCAAGGCACGCACGTCGGTCAATGCCGTGGCCATCGAGCCCGGGCGCTACACCGTGGTGTTCGAGCCGACGGCCGTGGGCAATCTCGTCCAGTTCATCGCGCGCGCGCTCAACGCCCGCAGCGCCGACGAAGGTCGTTCGTTCTTCTCGTTGCCCGGCGGCAAGAACAAGATCGGTCAGAAGGTGGTGGACGAACGCGTCACGATCGTCTCCGATCCGTACGATCCCGACGTCGCCGCATCGCCGTTCAGCGGCGACGGTTTGCCGACACAGCGCGTCGTGTGGATCGAAAATGGAGTTGTGAAAACCCTCGACTACGACCGATATTGGGCGGAGCGGCAAGGCCGCGCGCCGACGGCCGCCGGAAACTCGATTCGCATGAGTGGCGGCACCGCATCGTTGGACGATTTGATCGCGTCGACGCAGCGTGGACTGTTGGTGACTCGCTTCTGGTATTTGCGTCCGGTGGATCAACGCACCATTCTGTACACCGGATTGACGCGCGACGGAACATATTTGATCGAGAACGGCAAGGTCACCAAGCCGGTGAAGAACCTCCGGTTCAACGACTCACCGATCTTCATGCTCAACGCGCTCGAGGCGCTCGGGCGTCCGGAGCGGGTGAGCGCGAGTGAGGGCGGAGATCCCGGACTGGCGATCATGGTGCCGCCGATCAAGGTTCGCGATTTCAACTTCACCAGCTTGAGTGACGCCGTATGATGGAGCGGGACCACAGACTTCACGCGCCTGGGAACAGGCGCGCGTAGCGGCGGCGGCGCGGGAGAGGCGAGAGCCTCGAGCGTGACGACGTCGTCTCACCGATCCACCGGGGGATCGGCTGAGAGCACCAACCTCCATGCATGGAGAGATCATCATGGCTGCAAAGAAAGGTGCCCGTAAGGGTGGACGTAAGGCCGCGAAGAAGGGCGCGAAGAAGGGCGGACGCAAGGCCGCCAAGAAGCGTCGCTAGTCGGTACGCGGTCACTAGAACAAGAAGGCCGGCGTTCGCGCCGGCCTTCTTTCTTTGTGAGAGGCTCGGGGTGAAGGCGATGCCGTCACCGTGGGTTCATGTGCGGCGGTGTTTCAAGCGATTCTCGCAGATGACGCGCTGAAACCTCGCCTCTCGACCGAAGTGAAGGAGAAGGCCAACCTCCATATCCGTCGCGCACAGATAGCTGAACAGCTGGAAGTTGGCCGCCGGATGCAGGAGCTCGGTCGCCTTGTTCTCGATGACCACTTTTTCGTCGACGATCATGTCCAAGGTCTGTCGAGCTAGCGGCTCGCCGCGATAATAGACCATGACCGCTACCTCACGGTCACACGATGGCCCTTCGCGGTGAGGTCTCGTTCGAGGGCCAGGGCGTAAATGAACTCATGCCCGCAACCATCCAACAAATGCACGCGCCCTTTGCAGTCCCGTCAGTGCCCGTTGCTTTTCCCCGTTCGTGCCCGTTTACAAAGCGTTCACGCCAGACCGGCCATAACGATTGGAAACGGGCACTAACGGGTGTGAACGGGCACTAACGGGAAACGGCGAGACGACAACCCGTCGGTGAAATGGAGTGAGCTGGGGCGTTGGCGATTGTTGTCCCGATCGCGGCGCGGAGCTGTCGGACCTTCCTCGGCTTCAATGCGCGTAGCGCGCCATCGCCAGCGCGATGATCTGCGCAATCAACGCGTCGTACTGCAGGCCGAATTGCCGCGCCGCGCGGGCGAACTCGCTCTCGCGTTCCAGGTAGCAGTTGGGATTCGCCTCGATCACGTAGATCTCGCCCGACGGCGTCACCCGCAGGTCGATTCGGCCGTAATCACGCAGTCGCAGCGCGTGGTAGGCCTCCACGGCGACTTCGCGAATACGCTCGTCGAGCGCCGGATCGAGATCTTTCGGAAAGACCGATTCTGTGCCAGCGAACTCGTCGCCGGCGCCCTCACCATCGGTCCCCCACTTCGCGTCCCATGTCGCGATGCGCGGCTTGCCTTCGGGAAAGCCGGAGAAATCGAGCTCGATCAGCGGGAGCGCGGCGGCGTTGTCGTTGCCGAGCACGCCGACATAGAACTCGCGACCTTCGATGAACTGCTCCACCAGCACGTGCTGCTGATACTCGCTCTGCAACGCATCGATCCGGTCGAACAGATCCTTGATGTCGTGCACGACGGAGGAGGACGTGATGCCGAGCGACGCGTCCTCCTGCGGTGGCTTGACGATGACCGGGAACGCCAGCTTGTCGGCCCAGTCGACCGATCCGCGATAGAGCGTCGCGAACTCCGGCGTCTGGATGCCGTGGAATCGCAGCACCTTCTTGGCGAGCACCTTGTCGCCGGCGAGGAGCAGCCCGGCCGGACTCGATCCAGTGTAGTGGCAGTCCAGCAAGCTGAGAAGCGCCGCCACGTTCGATTCGAGCGCGCTCTTGCCGCCGAACGACTCGGCCAGGTTGAACACGAGATCGGGTGTCTCGCGCTGCAGCGCGTGGACGATCGCGTCCACCTCTTCGGCGACGGCGAACCGCACGACATCGTGGCCGAGTTGCTCGAGCGTCGAG
>DATLPC010000004.1:0-93982 GCA_035535975.1 Gemmatimonadaceae bacterium
GGCCCTGGATGCGAATGTATCCAGGGCCGTTCTGCTGCTGCTGGGGCGGATGGACGACGTCGCTTGGATCGCCTGGCGCATGGAGCCTCAAAGCGAGGCCCGCCCGCTCAAGGTGTCACTAAAGTCGCATGGACCTTCGTCCCCTGATCGCTGAGAATGACGGACTCACCTCGACCGGGAGACGCATGAACACGGACCAGGCTTATGAACAGCGCATGCAGGCGCATCTGCGCGCCGCCGATGCGCGCATCGACGAATTGGACGCTGCGGCTCGGGCACGAAATGCCAAGGCGGAGATGGACGAGATCTCCGGACTTCGCGCGCACCGCGATCGTGTCCGACAGCTCCTGGACGACATGGACGCCGTGAAGGAGGAGGATCTGCAGGCATTGCGCGCCCAGGCGGAGGATGACTGGACGAATCTCCGGCACGCTCTCGCCGACGTACACACCCGCTACATCGCGTGGGATCGTGCGCGCGAGGAGCGCTTCAACGCGCACGTGGATCAGGCGGAGGCGGCGCTCCGCCGAGCCAAAGCCGAGGATCAGGCGCTCGCGGCGGACGTCCGCGCGAATATCGCCGCCTCACGCGACGATCTCAAATCGGCCGTAGCACGGGCGAAGCAGCGCTACAATGACTGGCGCGAACGGCGCGAGGATCGAGCGGCCATCAAGGAGCTGACCGAGGCCGACATCGAGCTCGACGACGCGATCGACCGGTACGCGTGGGCGGTCGGCGGGGTGGTGGATCGCGTCGACCGATAAGAGAATTTGATCGAGGCCGTCGCCCCGCGTCGAAAATCGTGATGACCGTGATACGGACGAACCGCCTCATGGCATCGCGACGAGGCGGTTCGTTTAACTCACCAGCAAAAACGCAAACGTACTGGGGCGGATGGACTCGAACCATCAACTTCCTGATTAACAGTCAGGCGGTCTGCCAGTTGACCTACGCCCCATCAGTTGTCTCTTGCAAACAAAACGGCCCGCCTTGTGTCTGGCGGGCCGCGTCACTTGCTGACAAAACGCGCGCTAGCCAGATCTCCTCGCGGAGTTCCGATTGTTCAGATTATTCAGACGATTGCTGGCGCGGTTGGTCATAGAACAAAAGCTATGCCCGAAGTCATGAATCGTCAACGATGAGCTTAGTCCGCTCGCAACGCGACGAGCGGATCGACCAGCGTCGCGCGGCGCGCCGGGACTAAACAGGCGAGCATCCCCACCGCGACGAGCACGGCGGCCACGCCGCTGAAGATCACCGGGTCGCGGGGCTCCACCTGGAACAGAATCGCGCTGAGCAAGCGCGCGACGCCGAACGCGAGGGCGAGACCGAGCGTCATGCCGACGGCGAGCTGCACGATCCCCTGACGGAAGATCATCCCGACGACGTCGCGCGCCTGCGCGCCGAGCGCCATGCGAATACCGACCTCGCGGATGCGACGGCTCACCGAGAAGGACATTACCGCATAGAGACCGACCGACGCCAAGAACAGCGCGATTGCACCGAAGATCACGAACATCGTACCGAAGACGCGTACGAACCAAAGGCGCTCGGCGATCGCATCGTCGAGCGTCCGCACCCAATAGAGCGGAATGTCCGGGTTGAGCGACGACACGGTTGTTCTGACACCGGCGGTAAGCGACATCGGCGCGCTTGCCGTCCGCGCCGTGATATAGGCGAAGGGCGACCGCGCCTGCGCGAACGGTTGGAAGAGGGCAGGCGAGAACGGCTCCTGCTGATCGCCGGTGAACACATCGCCCGAGACTCCAACGATCGTCAGCCACGGCGCCTTGCTCTGGTCGAGGCCGAACCTGACTCGGCGGCCGATCGGGTCCTTGTCCTTGAAGTGCTTCGCGACGAACGAGCGCGTGACGACGGCGACGGGAAGCGATCCTTCCCGATCGGCATCGGTGAAGCCGCGGCCGGCGACGATCGGGATGTTGAGCGTCGAGAAGAAGGCCGGCGTGACGGACGTCGCGCGCGTGGTCGGATGATCCTTGTCTTTCGCGTACGTCGCACCCTCGATTGAGAAGCGATTTCCGCCCATGCCTTGCTGCGCCGCGGGCAGGCCGACGGCGAGCGCGGCGGATTGGACTCCCGGAAGAGCAGCAACACGCTGCAACGCATCGTCGAAGAAACGATTCTGCGCCACCGTGTCGGTGTACGCGGCCGGGAATCCGACGCGCGCGGTAAAGACATTCTTTGTCGCGAAGCCCGGATTCATGTTGCCGAGCTTTGTCACGCTCTTCGTCGTCAGTCCGGCCGCGACGAGCAGGCCGCACGACAGCGCGACCTCGAACATGACCAGTCCGCGACTGATCCGGCCGATGCGGAAGCTCGACGCGCCGCGCGATTCGTCTTTTAGAATCTCATTGATGTCGGCGCGCGACGATTGCAGTGCCGGGATCGCGCCGGAGACGAGCGTCGTCAGTACCGCGACGACGATCGTGAACAGCAGCACCTGCGGATGCAGCCTGATGTCGATGAAGAATGGAACCTGCGTGACGGTCAGCGCGCGGTTGAACGCGGCGATTCCGAAATACGCGACTCCGACGCCGAGCACCGCGGCGATCAACGAGAGTACCAGCGCCTCGGCGAGGAATTGGCGCACGACATGGGCGCGCGACGCGCCGAGCGCGGTGCGAATACCGACCTCTTTCGTGCGATGGGCTGCGCGATCGAGGAGCAGGTTCGCGACGTTCGCGCAGGCGATGAGCAACACGAAGAACACCGCGCCGAGCATGGTGTAGAGCAGCTGCCGCGGCTCGTTCCCAATGTATTGATCGACGAAACCGTGGACCGTTGCAGTGAAACCCTCGTTCGATTCCTTGTATTCGGCGGCCAGGCGCTTGGAGATCGTCGCGAGGTCCACCGTCGCTTGCTCCAGGGACACGCCGGGCTTGAGCTTGCCGACGACCTGAAGGAACTGGCCTTGGCCGCGCGGACTCGCGAGCGGATCGGTTTGCAGCGGGACCCAGATCTGATCGTTGTCGGGGAACGCGAAGTTCTCCGGCATGATCCCCACGACGGTGTGCGGAACACCGTTCACGCGCAACTGATGGCCGATGATGTTCCGGTCGCCGCCGTAGCGCTGTTGCCACGTCGAGTAGGCGAGAATCGTGACCTTCTCGCCAGCGGGTGTGTCCTCGCCGGCGCGGAACGTTCGGCCGAGCAGCGGCCGCACGCCGACGACGTCGAACATGTTCGCGGTGATCCAGGCGCCCGTGAATCGTTCTGCCTTCTCATCGCCGCTGACGTAGATCGTACCGGATGTCGAGGCGGCGAGATCGTTGAACGTGTGCTGCTCTTTTCGATAGTCCACGAAATCCTGAATCGGCACCGGCTGGTTCCGAATGTCCTTCGCCGGATTCGCGCGCCCGATGATCATGATGCGGTCGCCGTCCGGATATGGCAGACCTTTCATCAGCGCGCCGTAGACGATGCTGAACATCGTCGTGGTGAGTCCGATGCCGAGCGTCAGCGCGAGTGCCGCGACAAGGGTGAGGCCGGGGCTGCGAAGAAGACTGCGCCACGCGTAGCGAACATCGCGGAGCAATGCCTGCATGTGGAATCCGGTGTCGGGGGGACTTGGACGACAGCGCTTGTGGCTGCGTACGAGGCCCCGCGACAGACGGTTTCAGCAACGACGCGTGTCGAATCGCGTCAATCGGATCTCAGATATCGGTGCTCAGACGATCGATACGACGTCGCTCGGCCTGTCGTCGCTCGCTGACAGGAAGATCAGCAGGACGATCCCCGATCACGTCGGGGTCTCCCGGCGCAATTGGTTGGGCGCGGTCGGCCAGGACACCACGGTCTGTGTCCGGGTAGCGGATCGACCGAACCGGTGCGTCACTGCGCCGCTCGATTGGTGGGCGATCGGTCCTCGTCAGGTCTGACTCCGGGAAATCCGCCGAGTCCATGAGCGCGAGACGTCGAACGCGGTCGACCTGGACGACGCGAATCGGCACGAACGTGTGCCGATCGGTTCCCGGGAGATCGACGTCGAGCATCACCACCTCGCCGGCGTCGGAGTCGATGAGCAGATCGCTGACGACGCCGAGCTGCCGGCCGCTCACGGTTCGAACTTCCCAGCCGCGGAGGTCGGGATCGCCCTCGGCGACCTTCCAGGAATCGAGAGAGCTCAGCGAAACGAGTCGTTCACGTTCCTTTGCATAAGGACCGACGCCGGCGGCGTCGCGCGTGTGACGTTCATGTTGCTCCATGCTCGCTCCTCTCCGCCGGACGGAAGTCAGACCGTCCCGCTGCGATAGTAGACGAAGTAATAGACGAGGCCGCCCACGACGATTAAAGCCAGCAGAATCCAAAGCCAGGCCATGCTTCGACGGCGCGGCTCAACGCGAATTTCGGCCATGAAACTCTCCAGCGGGCGGACCCGAACGTTGTGACTGGGGGTACCGACCCTCGTCTGCAAGCCGGACGCCACCGTGAAATCCGAACACCCTGGTTGCCTTTCGGCCGCTAGACAGGCTCGCGGCGCCATGAGAGGTTAGTGCAAGGAGGTCTGATGCTCCGACGCGCTGTGCTCGCCATCTTCCTCGCGGCCGTTCCCGCCGCAGGACAAGGTCTATCCCCGGATTCGGCGTCGCGCTGGGTCGATTCCGTGTTCGCGCCATACTCGTCGCATCAGACGCCGGGATGCGCGGTCGGCGTGTCGCGCGACGGGCGTCTCGTGTTCGCCAAGGGATATGGATCCGCGGATCTCGAGCACGACACACCGATCACGCCGTCCACGCCCTTCTACATCGCGTCGGTATCCAAGCAGTTCACGGCGATGAGCATCGTGTTGTTGGCGCAGGACGGACGGCTGACGCTCGACGATTCCGTGCGGCAGTGGGTTCCGGAAGTGCCGTCGTTCGGGTCGCCGATCACGATCCGGCAACTCCTTTATCACACGAGTGGGCTGCGCGACTATTTCACGCTCCTCGCGCTCTCGGGCTGGCCGAGTGATGGACCACTCACCGAGCGGCAGTTCCTCGACCTGATCTCGCGTCAGAAGAACCTGAACTTCGCGCCGGGCGAAGAGTTTCTATACAGCAACACCGGCTACGCGTTGCTGGCCGTGGTCGTGCAACGCGTCTCCGGCAAATCCCTTCGAGACTACGCGGCGGAGCACATCTTCAAGCCGCTCGGCATGACGCACACGGAGTTTCGCGACGATCACCATCGGTTGATCGCGCACCGCGCGGTCGGCTATCAGCCCGCGGACGGATCGTTCCGCATCAGCCAGCCGGAATTCGACGTCGTCGGCGACGGCGGGCTGTATTCCACGGTCGAAGATCTCGCGAAGTGGGACGACAACTTCCGAACCGGTCGCGTCGGCGGAAAGGGCGGCATCGCGCTCCTCCAGGAGCCGGGGCGATTGAACAACGGTCAAACGATTCCTTACGCCTTAGGTCTGACCGTGAGCCAGACGCGCGGTCTCAAGACATACTCGCATCGTGGCGCCTACGGCGGCTATCGGAGCGCGCTGGTGCGCTATCCGGAAAAGGGACTTTCGGTCATCACGCTTTGCAATACGGCGGCGGCATCATCGTCGCTCGCCGACGAAGTGAGCATACTGCTGCTCGGCATTCAGCCGCAAAAGTTGGGGGCGACGACGCTGGATCTTTCGCTCAATCAATGGTCCGGGGGAGCGGCGCAGACGCCCGCGGATTCGACGGGTGCTCGGCGGCGCACCGACCTACTCGCTCAGGCCGCGGGATCGTATCGCAGCGACGAGTTGGATCTCACGGTTACTCTGGTCGCTCGCGACGGAGTTCTCGTGTTGCAGCGCGGCACCGCACCGGAGATCCGGTTCGTGACGCTGTCCGATGACTGGCTCACGAACTCTGATCAGATGCTTCTGCGCGTCGTTCGCGACGAGCGCGGCGCGGTGCGCGGCTTCACGTTGTCGATCGGCCGAGTGCGCGATCTGGTGTTCGACCGCGCCAAGCCGGCGTCGTGAGTCATTGACGCCGCTTCGCGCGGCGCGTCGGCTGAGCGGACAGCGGGTCCTCCGGCCACTCGTGCTTGGGATATCGCCCGCGCAGGTCTTTCCGAACATCGAAGTAGCTGGTCCGCCAAAAACCGGCCAAGTCGCGGGTCACTTGAACCGGCCGGTGCGCCGGGGAGAGCAGCTGCATGGTAAGGGGAATCCGCCCGCCGAGGACACGCGGCGACTCCTGTAAGCCGAAGACTTCTTGGAGGCGCACTGCGAGCGCTGGCGCCGCCGGATCCGCGTAGTCGATAGGGATTCGCGATCCGCTCGGCACGACAATATGCGTGGGCGCGAGGTCATCCAACTCGCGCCGCCGCCGCCAGTCGAGCAAGGTCGTTAGCGCGGCGACGAGATCGATCTTGTCGAGGTCTCGGAGCCGGCGTGCGCCCTGGAGAGCGGGCGCTAGCCACTCATCGAGGCGCTCGAGCAGGCCCTCGTCGGACACGTCCGGCCATGAGGGATCGTGAGTGGCGACAAACCGCAAGCGATCGCGAAAGCGGCGCGCCGCATCGGACCAGGCGAGCTGCGAGATGCCGCGGCGACGAACTGCGTCGAGCAGCGCGCGCTCAACGTCGGCAGGGTCGGCGTCGGCGGTCGTCTCGCGCAACACGATTGCGCCGTGCCTCTCGCGTCGTCGCGCGGCGATCGAGCCGTTCTCATCGCGAAGCTCCACGACGCGCTCGGTGACGATCTGGTCACCGAAGCGCGTTCGAATTTCGTCCAGCGACAGCGCGGCGGCGAGAAATACGCGACTCTCCGGCCGACGGTCGTCGAGCTGCGCAACGACGAGATATGGCGCGGTGGTCAGCGTTTGCGCGCCGGTCAATTCAGCGCCACGCCCATTTCGCATGAGATAGCGGGGCGCGGAACCGCCGCGACGCTGCGCGACGCGATCGGGATATGCGAGCGCGACGAGAGAGCCGATGGATGCCACGTCGTCCGCGGACGCGGGGCCGGCGCGCACCTGCCGGGCGAGGCGATCGGCTTGGGCGCGCACGCGCTGGGTCGCCCGCGCATCCACCTTCACGACGAGCGAGCGGCCGCCGCGCAGTGCTTCGACGCGAAGCGCGATGTCGACGTCGAGCGGTTCGCCGCGGACGACGGCGATGTCGCGTTCCTCGAGCAACGCGGCCAACTCGCAGGCGAGCCTCGGCAGGCCGTCGTCGCGAGAGCGCAACAGCATGTGTGCGAGGCGGGGATGCACGGGCAGCTCCGCCATCGCGCTTCCATGGCTCGTGATGGCGCCCGACTCGTCGATCGCCTCGAGCTCCCGAAGCAGCTCGCGAGCGTGCGCGAACGACGCGGGAGCCGGCGGATCGAGCCAGGTGAGGTCGTTGGGATCGGTGACGCCCGCGGCGGCGAGGTCGAGCGCCAAGGGCGTGAGATCGGCGTGAAGGATCTCCGGAGCCGAGCGTTCGAGCAGTTGGTGCGAGTCGTGCTCGAGCCAGAGGCGATAGCAGACGCCGGGAGCGGTGCGTCCGGCGCGACCCCGTCGCTGGTCAGCCGATGCCTTGGAGACGCGCACGGTGTCGAGCCTCGTCATTCCCGTGGACGGATCGAAGCGAGGCACGCGCGAGAAGCCGGTATCGATCACGACTCGGACGCCTTCGATGGTCAGGCTCGTTTCGGCGATCGCGGTGGCGAGGACGATCTTCCGCCGGTTCTGTGGGTCCGGCCGAATGGCGCGATCCTGGCTTCCCGCATCGAGCGAACCATGGAGCGGCGTCACGACAACATTGCCGGGCAAGTCGCCATTGAGCGCCGTTTCGGCGCGAGCGATCTCGCCGGCGCCGGGAAGGAAGACGAGCAGGTCTCCCGGATCTCGCGTCAGGGCCGCGTGAATCGTCGGAATGAGGATGGCCGCGAGGCCGCTTCCGCCGCGGGGCTGCAGGTATCGCGTTTCGACGTCGTACGCCCGACCCTGGCTGGTCACGATTGGCGCGCCGTCCAGATACCGCGAGACCGACTCGCCGTCGAGGGTCGCCGACATTACGAGAAGTCTCAAGTCGTCGCGCACGAGCCGCTGTGTTCTCAGCGCGAGGGCCAAGCCCACGTCGCTTTGCAGATGGCGCTCGTGGAACTCGTCGAACACCACGACGCCGACGCCGTCCAACGTTGGATCGCGTTGAAGCCGGCGCGTCAACACCCCTTCCGTCACGATCTCGATTTTCGTGCGCTGGCTGACGCGGCTGTCGCCACGAGTACGGTAGCCGACCAATCCGCCAACGGGTTCCCCAACGATCTCGGCGATGCGCGACGCCGCGGCGCGCGCGGCGACGCGGCGCGGTTCGAGCATGACGATGGCCTGGCGGCCGAGCCACGCCGCGCCCAGCAGGGCCGGCGGGACGAGGGTGGTCTTGCCCGCGCCCGGCGGTGCCTGAAGCACCGCGCCGGAATTCGTTGCCAGCGCTTCGATGACCGCCGGGAGCACCGGCTCGACCGGGAGGCGAGTCACCGCGCGATCAGGCCGAACGTCGCGACGCGGCGGGCGCCGCGATCAGAGCGCGTAGTACTCGTGAATGCAGCGGCTCACAAGCTCTTGCAGCAACGTGTGGCTCGTGTCGATCGACGACGCGCCGGCGATCGGGGGCAACGAATACCAGATGTCCTTCAAAACGACGAGCAGCCGTTCGGCGTGCAGCCCTTTGCGCCGGGCTTCATCGGCGGCGCGGCACAAGACGTCTCGCAGCTCGTCGCCATGGGCGCCTCGATCGGCGGAGGTCTGCAGCGTGGCGCGCAGATCCGCGATCGTCTGGGGATCCAGGCCGGACGACTCCGGCGTGCGGTCGAAAGCCATCATGCGAGCGGGGGTCCGACGTGAAAATTGTTCTCCAGGGGCGTGAATGTCCCCCAAAATTCGTGCGGCGTCAAGACGAATGGTGTGCGGATTGCGGCACTGGTTGGCATTCGTGAAGGGTCGCTATGCTTCATCCACCTCTCGTCCGCCATCATGGTCCTGATCCTCTCGGCCGACGCCGTCGCGGCAGCGTTGCTCGGAGCGCTCATCGAAACGCTGGGCTATTCGGTGCGCTTCGCTCGACCACCGGAAAGCGTGGATCAAACGATCCGCCGCGTGCGGCCGAGTGTCTGCCTGCTCGACTGCGAAGATCCCGAGACCTGCTCCGACGAGTTCCTCGGGCGCGCGGCGATGCGCGGCATCTCCATCGTGGTGTTCGGTAGGAGCGAGGCGCTCGCGCATTTGCGCGCGCTCGCATCGGCGCATGACATCGATACGCTCATTGTGCCTTCCGATGCCGGGGCTGTCGACGACGCGTTGCGGCGGGCAATGAAAAAGGCCGGCTGAAGAGCCGGCCTTCTCTTGACGTGTCCGCGACGAATCAAGAGCGGACGATGATCAGGAACCTCGACGCTTCCCAGAAGCGATCGGGATAATCGATGCGAAGACCACCGGATACCTTGCCGTCCTTCGACGCGAACGGTGTCGCGTACGCCGGGTTTTGCCGCGTGAAGATCGTGTAGTCGCCGGCCGGGAAGTTGATCGTTTTGTCCTTGAGGCGATCGATCTTCGTGAACTTGGCCGGATCGAGCTCGCGCGCCGGAGCGACGGGGCGGCCGCCGATGAGGAGGAACCGCTTGCGGCCTTCCTCGACCAGGATGCCCTGCTTCACCAGCTCATCCTTCGTCCCGATCACATAGTAGGCGGTGTTCTTCTCCGTCGTCAGCTGTCCGACCGTGTCGGCCAGCGCGGTGCGCTCGCCGGAGAGGCGGACGTTCTCCTTCGTTACCGTGTCGACCTGCGACGTCAGCGAGGCGATCTGAACGTTCTGCTTGGCGATCGTCGCCTCATAGTCCGCCTTCTGCTGCTCGACCGTCTGGCGAAGGTCGGCGATCGTCTTCTCGTACTGCGCCACTTGCGCGACGAGCGTCGAATCGTGCGCGGCCAGCCGCTGCGCCCGGGCGCGAAGTGTCGCGACGCGGGCTTCGCTCGAGTCGAGTCGGGCAACGAGCACGCGGATGCGCTGCGTGACGGCCGCGCGCTCTTCCTTGATCGCGGCGATGTCCGATTCAGTCGTGAGCTTGGTGGCAAGTCGCGCCTTCTCGCGTGACTTGAGCTTGGCCAACTCGCTGTTCAGATCGTTCACGAACTGCGTCGACGCCATGACCTCGTTGAGGAGGTCGTTCTTCATGGCGACGATCGAGTCAGTGCGCGCCGAGTCGGTGTGCGAGAGGAGCCGGAGCTGTTCCTTCGACTTGTCGCACGCGCCGAGCGCTGTGACGAGAAGAAGTGCCGGAAGGGAAAGCGTACGAGCAATGCGCATGGAGACCAGCCTGACAGGGGGGAGAGTTTCGCGGGTCGTCAGCGAACGTGACCCGCCTGGAACGAGTATAACAACTTGATCGTGTTCCGGTCAGGAATGCTCAATCCATCAACACGAACCAGCGGGGCCATAATATCGTGACCGTCGTCACTATGACTGAGCCCGAGCGCGTGTCCAACCTCGTGTAGCGCGATCGCTCGCATGCCGCGCGCGTCGAGCGCCTGGCCGTCGCTGATGTGCGTCGCGAGCGTGATGTCGCCCGAAACGAGCCAGCCGATACGGTCGGTCCGCCAAGTCGTCGACCCGGTCTTGTGATCGAGGTGGTCGGTCCAATGGACGCGAATATCCGCGTCGCGAATGGACTGAACGAAAGCGAAGCGCAGCGGGATCCCCGTCGCCGACCATTGGGAGAAAGCCGTGCGCACGGTGGACGGAAAACTCGCCTGAGCCCCGCCGATACAGTCTGACGAATCGATCCAGACGAGCAACGGTCTGCCGGTGTGATCGGGCCAGCGCTCGATGGTCGAATCGCGATCGGACAGCAGCTGCTCGATGTACGTGCCTGGCGCGCCGGAGAGAATCGCGCCGAGCGACGCTCTCGCCATGTTGGGACTCTTCTTGGCCGGCGACATCATTTCGCCGAGCGTGCCGTCACGGGCCCCTGACGAATACTGCGCGCAGTCGAGCATTCCAGCCGCGGCGATTGTCGCCGCGAACACGGTTGCCACACGGGCCACCGCCGTGAAGTACCTGCGATCCGGCATGAGGACTACGGAGGGAGGAGGGGAGGGGAGGAGAGGGGGTACGGCTGGTGACGTGGATCACACCGCCGGGAGGGAGAAGCGGCCAGGCGTCGTACCCGCCCGAGTCGCCAAAGGTTCAGACGAGCGTCGTGCGGGCCAGCAACTGAAATTTAATCACAAAACACGAGCTGAACCGTACGAGACTATTCGAGCAGAGCACCCCAGATGAGGGGATAGGTGGAATTCGGTTGCCCGCGATACTGCGGCCGGAAACCGTAGAGCACGACGTGTCCCCGGCCGAGTTTCGCGTCGACGAGCGCGGCTTTTCCGTTGAGCTTGGAGCCGCCCAACAGCCAACCCGATAGCAGTGGGTTCCCAGTTGTTTGGTACGTTGCGACGGCGGTCGCTGTTGAGGGATCAGAGATCTCGAATGCGGGACTGTTCTCGAACCAAATGGCGGGAATGGTCGCCACGAATTGTCTCGCCAGCGGATGGTCGCGCTTGATCTCGACGCCAAGGATGGACCCGGGCGCGTAAAAATCAGTGTTCGGTACGCCGGCGAGCACGTTCTTGACCGGCAACTTGAGCGCGTCAATCACGGCGGACGACGCCCCATTGAAGGCGAGGACGGTTCCACCATTCCGAACGAAAGTTTCGATCGCTGACATGTCGGCGGCTGCGGCCCCGCCCCCGCGCCCGCCACGACCACCTCGGCCCCCACCGCCGCGGCCGCCGCCAATCGTTCCCTCCGAGAAAATGATCGCGTCAAAGCGATCGTTGAGCGGAGCGCTGAGGTCGCGTTCGGTAATCGTGGTAAACGGAATCTTGTAGGTGTCCAACACCCATCGCGTCCAACCTTCGTCGATTGGCTCGGTCGCGCTCGGCCGGTAGACGGCGATACGCTTCACCGCCTTGCCGCTCAGCGGCGAGGTGTAGACAGGTTCGGGGATCTCCTTGATGATCGGACCGGTAGATGGCGCGGCGCCCATCACGTGCGCGACGTCGACGCCGAAGATGAGCGGCAACGTGTGCGCGGTAACGTCGTAGGGGCGCTTCGGCGGACCGCCCGGATAGTCGAAGAGATCGGGATAGTGTTGACGCTCGAGCAGCGTTTTGGCATAGCCACCGAAGGGCTGCTTCGTCAGCACGACATAGCTGCCCGCCGGGTAGGACTTGCCGTCGACCGTCACGGGAGCCGTGGCTTCGCGGACTTCGACCTGGCCATGTTGGAGCGTCCAGATCATTCGGCGAAGGGCCTGCGTGTCGGGCTGCGTCTTGGGAATCACGATCGCCGACGGCCATGCGTCCTTGCCCCACGCCGGCTGCGCGCCGAGCGCGCGATCGGCCATGGCGGCGTAGCCCTCGAGCCAGGCACGACGGTTCTGCGCGGCGTCGAGGAAGAGCGCCCAGCTCGCGGCGACCTGATAGCGGACGATGTCACCGTACGTCCAGTGCCCTCCGGTCCAGAGCGACGGATAGTTCCACGACACGACGCGTGCATCGTAGCCGCGTCCCGTTCCAAGCTGCTCGAAGGTGAGATCGATCGGCGACGCGAGCCGAGCGCTCGCCGTCTCGGTCAATAGCCGCGCCCCGCGGTGATACAGCGAGTATTGCCGCGCGGGCGACCATTGATCGTACGTGGCGTTGCTGGCGATTCCGGTGAAGCCCTGGTTGGTCATCCGCCAGACCATCGCCATGCCGAGACCATTTGTCGCCGCGGTCAGGATCGGATCGATATTCGGCTCGACCGGATCCATGTACGGCGGAATGAAGATCCGGCTCGTGTTCGATCCCTGCTGATGGATGTCGTTGACGATCTGCGGATCCCACGGTGTGTAGAGCGAATCAATCGTGGCGCGCGTCTCGGGCTGGGTGAACGCGTACCAGTCACGATTGTCGTCGTGTCCGACGTAGTGATGGTACAGCTGCGGCGGCTCGAGCCCCTCGTTGGCGGTGCCGAGAGTCGAGCGATAGTAGTCCCCGACGATGTCGACGCCGTCGGGATTCTGCGACGGGACCATCAGGATGATGGTGTTGGCGAGAATCTGTTTTGCTTCCGGGTCGGCGGCTTTCGCGAGACGTTCGGCGAGCACGAGCGGCGTCGTGAAGCCGCCCGATTCCGTCGAGTGAATCGCCGACGTGACGAGAATGACGTTCTTACCCTGCTCGAGCAGGCGGTCTCGCTCTCCCGCGGCCTGGAGGCGCGGATCCATCAGCTTCCGCTGGATCTCGCGATAGTGCTCGAGGTTTGCCAGCGTCGACGAATCGGCGATGATGGCGACGATGAATGGCCGGCCGAGCACCGTTTTGCCGATCGTGCGCACGGTGACGCGCGGACTCGCCTTGTCCAGCGCCGCGAAGTAATCCGTGATCTGCTTCCAGCTCGGCAGATGGCGATCGGCGCCCGGCTCAAACCCGAGGATCGAGGCCGGTGTGGGGATCGCATTGCGTTGCGCGACGGCGGGACTCGCGACGGCGGTGATGGACGCCGCGAGAAACAGGGCGCGTGAGATCGACATGGGGCAGCGGTTCGAGAATGGGCGTCAGGGAGAGATGCATGAAGCTGCAGCCTATGACGCGGCCGATTCAAGAGGACCGCTGCCCGTCGATCCCCTTACGGCTTCGACACGACGACCGGCCGAAGGGCTTCCTGGGTGTGTAGCCGCTTGAGGTCAGCGGTGTGCGAGCGGAGAAATTCCGCGTTCTTGCTGAGCGACGGCGTCGGGGGAGCGGCCTTCGGGTCGGCCGTGAAGCGTTCCGCGGCGGCGATCGCAATTCCGGCGACGAAGTAGTCCTTGACCGAGATCCCGGCCTGGTTGATGGCCGTGTTCACCGGGGGAATGGCCTCGAGCCACTTTCGGCCGGCGTCGGCATCGGTGGACGCGGCGTCGGTGAGGTTGCTCCCGAGCGCGGCGCGCGCCGAAGAGTCTCGCGACGCGACGGCGACGACGCTGTCCGCGGCCGCGAGAAAGTGCGAGAAGTTGTCGGAAGTGAGCTCGTAGCGCATGGCGCGCGTCACGCTCTTGCCGTCGGTCCGCGTGACGTGGATTCCGGGCCCCGTGGCCGGCGTCGCGCCCGACGTTCGCAGCGCCGCGGTGTCGATCGCCGACGTGTCGAGTGCGCCGGCGGCGGACGCACGTTTATCGTTGGAGTGGTCGCGTCCGCAGGCGGCGAAAATCGTTGCGGAGGCGAGCAGCACTGTCGTTCGTGTCGTAATGTTCAGCATGGCGAAGGTCCTCGACGTAAGTCGGATGACGAAATCGCAGAGCCCGTGCCGGACCCTTCCACTCGAGGTTGATCAATGCAGGCTCGTTCCCTTGCGGTCGCGACCGCTGTCGCGCTTGTAACCGCGACTGCATCCATCGCACAGACCGTTGCACCCGCCGCGACGCCCCGCTCGGCGCCCTTGATGGCGGCCGTCGACACGTCGGTCTTTCGCGGGCTCAGGTTCCGCGTCGTCGGGCCGCCGCGTGGGGGCCGCGTCACGACCGTGACCGGCGTTCCGTCGCAGCCGCGCACCTTCTATATGGGAGTGGCGAGCGGCGGCGTTTTCCGCACGACCGACGCCGGTGCGAGCTGGGTGCCGATTACCGACGGTAAAGTGCCGGTGGCGTCCACGGGATCGATCGCGGTGGCCGAGTCGGATCCGAACGTGATCTACCTCGGGACCGGTTCAGACGATATCCGAAGCAATGTTTCCACCGGTCGCGGGATCTACAAATCCGCGGACGGTGGAAACACGTGGAGCTTCGCGGGGCTGTACGACGCCGGGCAAATCGGCTCCGTGCGAGTTCACCCGACGAACCCGAACGTCGCGTGGGTCGCGGCCATCGGGAACGCATTCAAGGCGAACTCCGAGCGCGGTGTGTTCAAGACCACCGATGGCGGAAAGACGTGGAAGAAAGTGCTTTTCCTGTCGGACAGCGTAGGCGCGGCCGATCTCGAGCTGAACCCGGCCAACCCCGACATCGTCTACGCCTGGATGTGGCGCGGCGAGCGAAAGCCATGGACGATCATCAGCGGCGCGCACAACTCGACGGGCGTCGGCTTCTACAAGAGCACCGACGGCGGCGAGCATTTCACCAAAATTACGACCGGCCTGCCGACGGAGCTCGTCGGTAAGGCGAATCTCGCCGTCACGGCGGCGAATCCGAATCGCGTGTACGCGCTGGTCGAGGCGAAGCCGGGCGGCGGATTGTACCGCTCGGAGGACGCCGGACAGTCGTGGAAGTTGATCTCGAGCTACGGACAGCTGATCACGCGGCCGTTCTATTACGTCGCGCTCGCGGCGGATCCGACGAACGCCGACGTCGTCTACGCCGGCGCGGAAAGCTTCTACAAGTCCACGGACGGCGGCGCGAACTGGACGCCGCTCCGCACGCCCCACGGCGACAATCACGACATGTGGATCAGTCCGAAGGATGGGAAGATCATGATCCAGTCGAACGATGGTGGCGCCAACATCTCGCAGGACGGTGGACGCACCTGGTCGACGCAGATGAACCAGCCGACGGCCGAGATCTATGGTGTGTGGCTCGACGAGCAGTTTCCGTATCGCCTGTATGGCGCGCAGCAGGACGCGAGCACAGTGATCGTGCCGAGCATGCCCGTGCCGGGCATGAACGAGCCGTTCGAGTCCGGGCCTGGGTGTGAGACGGGGCCGATCATCCCCCACCCGAAGAATCCGCAGATCGTCTACGGCGCGTGCAAGGGACAGTTCGGCCGCATGTTCATGAACACGCGGCAGGAACAGAATTACTGGGTTGGCGGCCAGTCGTTGTACGGCAACGACGCGAAGGATCTGATCTATCGCTTCCAGCGCGTTTCGCCGATGGAAGTGTCGTTGTTCGACTCGAGCGTGGTGTACTACGGCTCGCAGTACGTGCATCGCTCGAAGGACGGCGGCGTGCACTGGGAAAAGATCTCGCCGGATCTCACGGCGCATCCCGCGTGCTGCCAGGGCGGAAGCGGCGAGCCAATCACTCGCGACGTGACCGGCGAAGAGTTCTACAGCACTCTCTACGCGATCAGCGAATCCAAGCTCGAGCCGGGCGTCATCTGGACGGGCTCGAACGACGGGCCATTCTACGTCTCACGCGATAACGGCAAGACGTGGAAGAACATTACTCCGAAGGATCTGCCGACCGGCGGCCGCGTGCAGTACATCGAGACGTCGCCGCATCGCAAAGGCTCCGCCTACTACGCCGTGTATCGCTACCTGCTCGGCGACTTTCAGCCGTACATCTACCGCACCGACGATTACGGCGCGACGTGGAAGAAGCTGACCGACGGCAAGAACGGCATTCCCGCGGACTGGCCGACCCGCGTCGTTCGCGAGGATCCAGTGCGCGAGGGTCTGCTCTACGCGGGTACCGAGTTCGGGATGTTCATCTCGTTCGACAACGGAGCGCATTGGCGGTCGTTCGATCGGAACATGCCGAGCGTTCCGATCACCGATATCAAAGTTCATCACAACGATCTCGTCGTGGCCACGCAAGGACGCTCGATGTGGATCATGGACGACATCACGGCGCTGCAGCAGGTCGGACAGCAGACGGCGAGCGCAGCCGCCGTGCTCTTCAAGCCGCGGGACGCGGTCCGCGGACGACTCGGTGGTGGACGCGGCGGCTTTGGTGGCGGTGGGGGTGGGGGTGGGGGCGGCGCGCCTGGTCAAGCGCAGTTCCCGGCGTACGGCGCGACGATCAATTACTACCTGGGCCAAGCGCCAAACGGCGCGGTAAGGATCGAGATCAGCGATGCAGCGGGGAAGGTCGTGCGAAGCTACTCGAGCGAAGCGTCCACCGTCGCGGCGGGCGATGCGCCGGCGGCGGCCGCTGCGGACGACGAGGAGGGCGGCGGAGGGTTCCGCCGTGCCGCGCCGCCCGTTCGGCTCACGACTAATCTTGGCATGAATCGATTGACGTGGGACCTCAACTCTGCCGGCGGGTTCATGGTCCCGCCAGGCGGCTACAAGGTGAAAATGTCGGCCGGCGGATGGAGTGACACGCAGCCGATCACGCTCAAGCTCGATCCACGTCTCGCGGCGGACAATGTCACGGCCGCCGATCTGCGCGAGCAGTACGAGCACAACCAGCGCATGCGCGACATGGTCGCCGAGGTTGGGCGCGTTGCCAATCGGGTGCGTCAGGCGCGCACGCGACTGCAAAACGCCGGCAACCCGGATTCACTCGCGGCGGTGAAGGACTTGGCGACGACGATATTCGGTGCCGGCGAAGGCGTGCGGTATGGCGCCCCCGGACTGCAGACGCAGATCACCTATCTCGCCGGAATGACGACGCGCGTGGACCAGCGGATCGGCCACGATGCCGTCGAGCGCTACCAGACGTTGCGCAAGGAGCTCGACGCGCTCGAGGCCCGCGTGAACAAGACGCTCGGCCCGGAGAAGTAGATTTAGGAAAGACTCAAGTAGCGCTGGACGAACAGTGTACGCCGGAGCTGGGCGATCGTCATGTCCGGCTCCGGCTTAATTCTTCTCAGTCCGTACGGGTCGGTGCGGCGGGTGTTCATTCGGCCACCGCCACGGACGGCGGCGAGGTAGCCCGCCTCGCGAGCCAGGCGACGAACCTCGGCGTTCTGATTGCTGAACGGGTAGGCGAAGACGTCCGGCGGCTTGTCGAGCAAATCACCGAGCCGGGTGCGCGATTCAGCCAGTTCGTGCATCGCTTCCCGTTCGGAAAGGCGCGCCAGCGCAGGATGCGTCAGGCTGTGCGACCCAAAGCGCACTCCCTCCCGCTGCAGCTCACGAATGCGACGGGCGTCGAGGAGTCGTTCCTGCCGCTCGTCGGAGTCCCACGCGTTGGTGCCGCCAATCTGTCCGGCGACGAGGAACACCGTGGCCGTCATCCCGCGTTGTTGGAGGGCGGGCCAGGCGTTGCGATCGAAACACGTGTAGCCGTCGTCGAACGTGATGATCACGGGGCGAACGACAAAGCGCGCCCCGCCCGACCGATATCGGAGCCACTCGTCGAAGTTGATTGTCTGGTAGCCCCACTCGAGCAACGCGTCGAGTTGTTGGGCGAACAGCGCGGGTGAGACGTAGTTGCCCGGGTAGCGCGCGTCCGGCGGCACGTCGTCAATCTTGTGGTACATCAAGATCGTGAGCTTCACACGGACTTCGAGCCGCCCTGATCGAAGAGAAACGCGTACTTCAGGAACGCCGCGAACGAGCTGAGTACCGCGGCGATGAAGCCCTGCATTCCGTCGCGCCAGCCGGAATATATGAAATAGTCGCGGACGAACCGCCACGCCGGACGTGTAACAAGCGCCCATAGGGACGGTCGCCGGCCCTTCGCCCGCAGATCGTCGGCGCCCCAGCGCGCGTACTTCATGATCTTCGCGGCGTGGTGCGCGATGTCTCGATAGGGCCGGTGGATGATGGCGCCTCGAAGGCTGCCAGTCGTTCCCCTGACTTCGAGGCCCTCATGAACGTTAGTCGTCGTGTAGCGTTGGTCGCGCGTGAACAGACGGACATGCCAGTCCCGTCCCCACGGACCATGCTTTAGCTCGCGGCCAAGGTACTCGTTTCGAAAGCGAAAGCCGTAGGCCGACGGACCCGCCGCCCCGGTCGACTTCACGACTCCGGCGATTTCTTCGACCAATATGGGGTCGACGCGCTCGTCGGCGTCGATCGCCAAAACCCAATTGTTCTTCGCGAGCTCGATGCCGGCATTCCGCTGACCGCCGATCGTCGATCCAGAGAGGGTGATCACGCACGCCCCGGCGGCCTTCGCCAGTGCGACGGTGTCGTCCGTCGACCCGCCGTCCGCCACGATGACCTGGTCGGCCCACGACAGGGCCTTGATCGCCGCGTCGATCTGGCCCGACTCGTTGAGGGTCGGAATAACGGCGGTGACCGGAATGGGTGCCCTTGCAATAACGCTCGCGCGACCGGCTTGAGCCTCTGAATTCAGGGGCTCGGCGTCGCCTGTGGCGGAAGAGAAAGCACGCTGGATCGCTGGGTTCGCCTCAGACACAATTTTGTGTTGCGTCAGACGGTTTCGAGTGCCATTAATAAGGCCCGCCAATCAGCCCCGAATCAGAAGCCAAGACCGCTTCATGACACTACGACTGCACACTTTCGGCAGAGTTCATCTCACGCGCAACGGTGAGGTGATGTCTGGCGCGGCGGGGCAACGCCGGCTCCTTGCGATTCTCTCGATTCTCGCGGCCGCTGGCGAACGGGGAGTGACGCGAGACAAGCTGCTGTCGCTGCTTTGGGCCGACGGCGACGCTGAGAAGTCTCGGCACGCACTCACCCAGTCGTTATACCACATCCGTAAGGTGCTCGGGGTCGACCGGCTGTTTCTCGGGACTGCCGATGTCCGACTGGACTTCAACGAAATCACGGCCGACGTCTTCGATTTCCAGCGCGCGACGAGCGAGGGAAAATCCGACCAGGCCGTCAGCCTTTATGAAGGCCCGTTTCTCGACGGATTCTACGTCAACGGCGACGCCGAGTTCGAGTTCTGGGTTTCGACGCAACGAACCAAGTTCGCGCAGCAGTATGGTGACGCCCTCGAAAGCTTGGCGCGTCAGGCCGCAGACCGCGCCGATCGTCCGGCGGAGGTGACCTGGCGGCTCCGGCTCGCCGACCACAACCCGCTCAACGGATTGGCGGTATCCGCGGCGATGAGCTGTCTCGCCGCGACCGGCGATCGCCCGACGGCTCTACAGCTGGCGCGCACCCACGAAGAACGGATGCGCAAGGAGCTCGACCTGCCGCCGGATGTCGGCGTGGCGGAGCTAGCGGCGGATCTGCGACGCGGCACTCCGTCAGCGACGCCGGCGATTCCCGAAACCGCGCTGCCGACAATCACGACCGCGCCCGTGACGCGATCGGCGAAACTGAAGCGAGCATTGGGATTTGGTCCGCAGCCTCCCGAGCCGGCGCCGACGCGGCTGACGCGCAATCCGCAACTGTGGATGGGAATGGCCACCGCGATCGCCGTCGTTTCCTTGCTTTCAGATTTGCGTGCCTCCGATTCGTCGGCCGCGACGGCCGCCTCGGTGCGGCGAGCGACAATCGCCGTCGCACCCTTCCGCGTCCAATCGTCTGACCCGTCGTCCAACTATCTCCGCGAAGGACTGCTCGACCTGCTCGGAGCGCGGATCGCCAACGCGGAAATGAAGCATCCAGTCGAGGCGGCACTGGTGCTCCAGGCGGCGCGATCGATTGGCTTCCCCTCTGACTCCGCGCCGCCGCTGCCGAGCGCGCTGAAGTTGGCAAAAGCGCTCAACGCCGAAGAAATCGTCATCGGTTCGATCGAACCGACGGAAACCGGCGTGAAGATTACGGCCTCCCTCATTGACGCGGCGCACGGCCGGATCAAATCGAGTGTGGCGGTGCGAGGCTCGCCGGACAGCCTGACGACGGTCGTCGACCGCATCATCGCCGGCCTGGTACTCTCGGAATCCGATCCGGACGCAGGCGCGATCGAGCCGCCGAGCGTGTCCGCGGCGGCGTTGCGCGTGTACCTGATGGGCCGGTCGGCGTACCGGCAAGGGGATTACGACGCCGCAATACGAAACTTCAATCAGAGTTTGATCGAAGAACCGCGTTTCGCGCTCGCCGCTTTGGGGTTGTCGATGGCGGCGGACAAGCTCAATGCGGCGGATCAACGTGATCGCGGGTTGTCGATTGCTTGGTCGAGGCAGAGCGAGTTGCCGACGACCGACCGGACGTATCTGCAGGCGCTGGGCGGACCGCGGTATCCCGCGCCGTCGTCGGCGTCCGAGGCATTGACGGCGTGGGAGAAGGTCGTCCAGCTGGCGCCCGATCGCCCCGACGCATGGCATGAGCTGGGCGAGCGGTTCTACTACGATGGCGAAGTCCTCGGCATGCGTGACGCGCTGCCGCAGGCGGCGGCGGCTTTCCGCCAGGCGCTTGGACTCGACCCGTCCTTTGCGCCGTCGCGACGCATGCTCGCGCTCGTGCTCGCGCGGCAGCATGACACGACGGGACTTCGCCGGCTCATCGGGACCGACGAAGGTCTGCGCGCCTCCGACGCGACCGGCATCTTCGTCCGTTGGCGAACCGCGCAGGAATTCAAAGATCGTGGCGCGCTGGAACAGTTTCGCGCCACGCTCGAATCGGCGCCGAGTGCGTCGTTGCGCGCGATCGCGATGACCGGGCAGGTGGATGGTATCGGTTTGGCCGACGGTGACCGGGCGATCGAGATCCTTCGGCGCCGAGCGGTCAGCGACGCGGAGCAAATCGACGCCGCGCTGGCGCGCCACAGCCGAGCGTTGAACCGCGGCGATACCGCGGCGGCTCTGGGCGTGACCAACGAGATCGGAGCGGTGGATCCGGGCACCCATCCGCACTTTCGGCTGCGCGTGCTCGATGCACTCTACGGTGGCGGGAGCCGCACAGCGGCGACGAAAGCGATAGCCGATCTGGAGAGACTCGCCGGTGTGAGGTCGGCCGGCATGCCGGCCGACAATGCCGTCCGCGCCGCCGATCTGTGCGTGATCGGGCAATGGAAGTTGAACGCGCGCGACACGACCGGCGCACGAGCCGCGGTGCGCGCCTTGCGCGCCGGCGGAACGCCCACGTTCCCGATACCGGTCGGGGCCAATCCCGCGCTGTGCGCGGAGTTGATCGACGCCTCGTTGACCGCGGTGAGTAATCGCAACGCGGGCGTCGAGCGACTGGCGCACCTGGATTCGTTGATGCTGAGCGGGCCCGCACTGGGCGATCTCATGCGATACGCGAACATCGTCATCGCCCGAGGTTACCAGTCGCTTGGCGACAACTCGCGTGCGTTATCGGCGCTGCAGCGTCGATCCTATATGCGCGGCTGGCCGCGCTATCGCAGCGCCGGTCTGCGGATGCAGATCGACCTCGCCGGGGCGCTCGCCGACTCGAGTGCAATGCGCGACGCCAGCCAGCGGCTCGCGGCGCTTCGACAGTAGCGCCCGGGCCAGCGGGCGTCTTCTCCGGAGCAGTGGGCCGGGATCGGTGATGGCGTTTGCACGGTCCCGGTCCGTCCGATAGTCTACTGGACGTAGACCCCTTCCTCGACACTGCCGATGCTCCCGCCGTCGATGCGGACCAGGCTTTGGCCCGCGGTCACGTCCGCATTCCTTTCGACAACCGCCACAGCTTGCGCGACGCGGCCGTCCCGACTCCAGACCCGACGCGACGCGAAATGAACGGCCTGCGCCGGGCGGTCGCGTCCATCGCCGCCGCGCTCGTGGCGGCGGCGTGCAGCGCGACGGTCGACACCTCTTGGCACAGTGAAGCGGGCTACCGCTGGCGGTCGCTCGCCGTGTCGCACCGCGACCACAGCGGATTCAAGCTGCTCAAGTCCGGCGCCACCGGGATCACGCACGCCAATCTCGTCGACGACGCGCACGCGCTCGCGAATCGCAATTTGCTGATCGGCGCGGGGGCGGCGATCGCCGACGTCGATGGCGACGGGCTCCCGGACATTTTTCTGGCGTCGGTCGAACGGCCGGCCGCGCTGTATCACAACGACGGCGGGATGCACTTCACCGATGTCACGTCGTCGAGCGGTATCGACACGCGCGGCCTGGCGACGACATGCGCCGCTTTCGCCGACGTCGATGGCGACGGGAACATCGATCTCGTCGTCGGAACGCTTGGCGGTCCGATCAAGCTTTGGCGGGGAGACGGCAAGGGACATTTCACCGACGCCACCGCCGAGAGCGGATTGATTGGCGGTTACGCCGCGACGGCGCTGACCTTCGCCGATGTGGACGGGGACGGCGACCTCGATCTCTACGTCGGGACGTACAAGGTGCGGAATGCGCTCGACGCCTACCCGCCCCAGGCGCGCGCGTTCGACCAGGTCGTGAAGAAGATCGACGGCAAGTACGTGGTCGTCGACGAGTGGAAGAAAGAGTATCGCGTGGAGGACCGGCCGGATCTCGGGGGCGTCATGCGCTCCCAGCGCGCCGATCCCGATCTCTTCTTCGTCAACGACGGCAAAGGGCATTTCACGCGCGCGCCGATCTCGGGCGCTCGCTGGGTCGGCGCCGACGGAAAACCGCTCACCGAAGACCCGGATTATTTCACTCTCGCCGCGCGATTCTACGACGTGAACGGCGACGGCGCGCCGGATCTCTACGTCTGTAACGACTTCGAGGATCCGGACCAGTTCTGGATCAACGATGGACACGGCAACTTCCGCATGGCGCCGTGGAACGCGGTTCGTCAAACCAGTAATACCTGCATGTCGGTCGACTTCGGCGACGTCAATCGCGACGGGGTCGTCGATTTCTTCACGGCCGACATGATGAGCCCGACCGCGGACGCCCGTCTGCGCCAGTTTCCGACCCACACGGCGCTCGCCAAACCGGTCGGATTCGTCAACGACCGGGCGCAGTGGATGCGCAATGCGCTACAAATCGGACGCGGCGACGGCTCGTGGGCCGAGGTCGCTGACATGGCCGGCGTTGCGGCGACGGATTGGACGTGGGGATCGGCATTCATCGACGTCGATCTCGACGGATTCGAGGATCTCGTCGCGCTGAACGGCCACCGCTGGGATGTCCGCGACGCGGACACCTTCGAGCGCATCCGCAACAGCTTTCCGCGCGTGGCGTGGAACGCCGAGCAAAAGGAGTTTCCGCGGCTTGCCGCACGCAGCTTCGTGCTGCGCAATCGCGGCGATCTCACGTTCGCGGATATGAGTCAGACGTGGGGCATCGGAACCGAGACGGCGATCTCGCAGGGCATTGCGTTGGCGGACCTCGACGGCGATGGGGCGTTGGACATCGTCGCGACGCGCCTCGACGAGCCGGCGGTGATCTACCACAACGAGGCGGGCGCGCCGCGGATCGCGGTGCGCCTCAGAGGCAGGATGCCCAACACGCGGGGCATCGGCGCGAAGGTCACCGTGCGCGCGCGTACGCTTCCGGCGCAGACGCGCGAAATGACGGCGGGCGGCTACTATCTCTCGGGAAGTGACGCCGAACTTTCGTTCGCCACGGGTAAAGACAGCATCGTCACGATCGATGTTCGCTGGCGCGATGGTCGCACGAGCACGATCACGAACGCGCGTCCCGACCGTCTCTACGAGATCGACGAGGCCGCGGCGAGCGGACCCGTTTTTCAAGCCGGGGCACCGGCGGACACGGTGACGCCTCTGTTCGAAGACGCGTCGCGACTTCTCGGCGGCCACGTTCACGTCGATTCGTTGTTCGACGACTACCGGCGGCAACCCCTTCTCCCGAACAGGTTCAGCCAGCTCGGTCCCGGTGTCAGTTGGGTGGACGTCGACGGCGATGGCAGAGAGGATCTAATCGTCGGCACGGGAGGCGGCGGTCGCCTGGCGGTGCTCCACAACGAGGGAAAGGCATTTAGAGATCTCGAAGCGAGTTCTCCGCCGGCCCGATGGGACTTGACGACCGCCTTGCCGATTCCAAACGGAGGCCGCACGAGCCTTGCCGTCGGCCAATCGAACTACGAGACAGGTTCGGCGGCCGAAGCGTTGGCGGTTCCGTCCGTGATTGCCATGACGCTGGGGAAATCCGCCCCGGTCGCGCTCGCGCCGCCCGAGACGGCGAGCGTTGGACCGCTCGCTTTGGCCGATGCCAACGGCGACGGGCGTCTCGATCTCTTCGTTGGCGCGCGCGTGGTGCCGGGGGTGTGGCCTCTTCCGGCCGCCTCGCATTTGTATCTGCGGACCGCCGGTGGTGGCTGGACCGAGGACACCGTGAACGCCGCCGTGCTGGCGCGACTCGGGCTGTTGTCGTCGGCAATCTTCACCGATTTCGACGGCGACGGCCGTCCGGATCTCGTCGTCGGGGCGGAGTGGGGACCGATTCGTCTTCTGCACAACGAGGGCGGACGATTCCGCGATGTCACCAAGGAATACGGGCTCTCGACGCGAACAAGTCGATGGATCGGACTCGCCGCCGGCGATTTCGACGGCGACGGGCGCATGGACCTCGTCGCAACGAGCTGGGGACGCAACACGCCTTGGCAGGCGACGGCCGATCGGCCGTACGAGCTCGTCGTCGGCAACTTCGGCGGCTCGGGCATGGGCCTCGTCTTCGCGCGACGCGATTCGGTGAGCGGACGCGAGATGCCGGTTCAACCACTCACCCAGCTCGGCTCCGCCATTCCGGCGGTTCGCGAGCGGATCGCCACCTTCGCCGACTACTCGAGATCTTCGGTCGATCAGGTGCTTGGGCAGACGGGAAGCGGCGCGATTCGCGTCGGCGCGACGTCGTTCGACCACGTCGTCTTGCTGAACCGCGGCGATCACTTCGAGGCGCAACCGTTGCCGGCGATGGCGCAGGCGGCGCCCGCGTCCGGAGTCGTCGTCGCGGACTTCGACGGCGATGGCCGCGAAGACGTCTTTCTCGCGCAGAATTTCTTTCCCACGGAAATCGACACGCCGCGCTTCGATGCCGGCGTTGGCCTACTGCTGCTCGGCGACGGCAAGGGCGGCTTTCATCCGCTCGGCGTCAAGCAATCCGGGATCGCGATGTCCGGCGATCAGCGCGGGGCCGCGGCGTCGGACTACGATGGCGACGGTCGTAGCGATCTCGCGGTCGGACAGAACGGCGGCCCGACCATGCTCTGGCACAACCGGGGCGCGAAGCCGGGCATTCGTGTCCGCATCGACGCCGGCCCAGACAATCCGCTCGGCATCGGCGTGCAACTACGGGTGATCGCCGGTGCGGCGCGGGGACCGATGCGTGAGATTCGCGCCGGGAGCGGCTACTGGTCGATGGATGGCGCGACCGCCGTCATGGCGCGGCTGAGCGGGTTGGACTCGATCTGGGTGCGCTGGCCGGGTGGGAAGACCGTGACCGTGCCCGTGTCACCCGCGCAGGCAGAGATCGCGATCCACGCGCCGCATTAGGGCGGGGTTCGCCGCGGCTCCGCGCCGGAGCGCGTCCACATCACGATCACGCCGCATCCCGCCGTCGTGCCGGCGAATTCGCCGGGAACGTCGGAGGGCCCCGTGTAGAGCTCGAGTCCGACGATGTCGCGAATCGGCGTCGTCGGTCCGAACATGTTGTCGATGCGGCCGTCGACGACGAATTGCGGCGAGCAATTCTTGGGTGCACGGACCATGTGGATGTGGCACCACTCGTTGCCGTTGCACGTCATCTCGACGCCGCGCATGCCGCGCGTCGCGTCGGCAACCGAAGCGGCGCCGCTGCGTTTGATCTGGTCGTCGGTGAGGTATTGTCCGCGCCCGGTGATGCGTCGCCGGTTGAAGTCGGCGAGACGGTAGTTGGACGCCTGCGGCTCCGCGTTCACCGTGACCGCCGGCAAGTCGCGCGGCGCCGTCTTCGCGTCAGTCGAATCGAGCTCGATGGTGACGCGGACCAATTCGTTCGATGACGCTGCGACCGCCAGCTCGAACGGCCGATAGGGGAAACTCCGCACGAGGATGCGGCTCGAGCCGATGGGGAAGGTATCGAAGCGAAAACGGCCGCCGGAATCGGTCGTGGCGGTTCGCGTTGTCCCCACCAGGGAGACGGTGGCGCCGGCGACGGACGCCGCGGACGCGTGGTCGACGACGCGTCCGCTGAGCACCGCGGGCGCCTGCGCGGTCGAAAGACATAGCGGCGTTACGAGGCACGCGAGCGCCGCCAGTGCGACGTGTCGCAGCGGCCGGCCATCGCGTGTCAGCGTGCAGGCAGAAAAACCCATGCGGGTGAGCATCCAAGGCCGTTCAACCTTACGAAGGCCGCGGCGGGGGTGCCAGTTCCAGATCTCGCGGTCACTGATTTCTACTCCAAAAGATCGCCGGAAGCACTGGCCGCAACGGATTGGACTTTCGTGTTCTGGTAAGCGGACTGTTGGGGAAATGCATTCGCGATGTGGCGAAAGCGCGGATGCGGGGGTTGTCAGGGTATCGGGGTCAAGCGGGCTCGCGGATTGGATAAAATGTCCATGTCGCAGCTATCAAACGGCTTGCGAGCGGTTTGAGGGGCCGGATAGTCTTGACACCGATTGCGCTCGTCGGCATATCCCCGAGTCGCTTGGGGGGCAACCGCCAGAGCGTCGCGGCTTGGCGTGTAAGGCAGATGTGAGTCCGTCGATCGACGGAGATCGGCTCGCTCGGGTTTCTGAGGTCGAAGTCGTCGTCCATCTCTCACACGAGGTCGGTCATGCTTGGTTCATGGCTCCGCCTGACGTTCCCCAGACGCACGGCGCTCGCGGCGCTCGTCGCGTTCGCTGCCAACGTCGCCTCGGCACAAAACGTCGCCTTCAGCGGGAAAGTCTCCACTGAAGGCGGGCAACCGCTCGCCGGCGCGAATGTCGGCATCAGCGAGATTGGCGTCGGAACCGTCGCCGCCGCCGACGGCAAGTATTCGTTCACGGTGGACCAGGCGCGCCTGCGCGGCCGCACGCTCAACGTGACGGCGAGATTCATCGGCTACAAGCCGAAGCGAATGCCGGTGACGATCAGCGGCAACCGTGTCGATCACGACTTCGTCCTCGAGCGCGACGTGCTGAACCTCGAGGAAGTCGTCGTCACCGGCACGAGCGCGGCGACGGAACAGAAGAAGACGGCCTTCACGGTGAACGTCGTCGACAACACGCAAATCAAAGAAGCGCCCGCGACGTCGCCGATCGCGTCGCTCGAGGGAAAGATCCCGGGCGCGCAGGTCATCACCCAGTCCGGTCAGCCGGGCGGCGAGCCGGCGATTCGACTTCGCTCCGCGACGAGCCTCACCGGCCGCACCGATCCGTTGATCATCGTGGACGGCGTGATCACGAATCTCGGCATGGCCGACATCAACTCCGAGGACATCGAGCGCGTCGAAGTGGTGAAAGGCGCGGCGGCGAGCTCGCTCTACGGATCGAACGCGGCGAACGGCGTCGTGCAGATCTTCACGAAGCGTGGCGCGAACATCGCCGAGGGTCAGACGATCTTCTCGACGCGGCATGAGTATGGCCGCAATGATCTGCCGAACGTCGTGCCTGGCAACCAGCACCACAACTATCAGGTGACGAACGACGGCGGAAAGGTCAGCTACCTGCTCAACGACAACGGCGACCGCCAGGACGCGCCGGACAAGATCGCTGACCGTCCGTATCCGGTCTACTACGATCAGTTCGATCTGATCTTCAAGCCGGGCGACTTCCTCACCGACTACGTGTCGGCGGGACAGCGCCGCGGCAGCACGAACTTCAACGTGTCGTTCCAGAACACGCACGAGTCGGGCGTCGTCAAGCAGCTCCGCGGCTTCCAGCGAGAGAACTTCCGCATCAACGTCGACCAGGCGCTGACCGAGCGGATCGATCTCGGTGTGGGCGCGTTCTACGGCCGCTCGACGGCCGACCAGGGCGAGGCCGTGTTCCCGTGGTTCGGGCTCCGCTTCCTCGAGCCGGACATCAAAATCGATTCGACCGACGCGAAGGGGAACTACATCGCGGCGATCAACCGTCCGCCGCTCTCAGGCAACGTGTCGAACCCATTGTACGTCACGCAGCAGGACAAGAACTCGAACGATCGCGACCGGTTCACCGGCACGTTCAAGGGAACGTACCGGATGCTCAACTGGCTCACGGCTGATGCGAACGTCGGCTACGACGTCGCCAACCAGACCTCCAAGGCGTTCTCGCCGCTCGGCTTCACGTCGTCCAGCGGCATCAAGTCCAGCGGCTCGCTGAGCGAGCAGACGGACAACGACCGGTCGTACAACGTCGGCGCGACGCTGACGTCGGTCCGCGAGTTCGGGAGCAGCATTCGCAACACGAGCAAAGTCGCGTGGACGTACGAGGACCAGACGAACCAGTTCGTGGGTGCGACCGCGCCCTCGCTGTCGGTCGTGCAGGTGACCGAGTTCTCGGCGGCCGCGCAAAGCGCCGACAACCCCGTCGTGCCGCGCTCGATCACGCAGCAGATCCGCGCCAACAACTACTTCGCCGTTACGACGTTCGACATCAAGGACCGGTACATCATCGACGGTCTGATCCGTCGCGACCAATCGTCGTTGTTCGGCGCCGACTCGCGTTCGGCAACCTATCATCGCCTGTCGGGCGCGTATCGTCTTTCCCAGGACATCAAACTCCCGGGCGTCGACGAGTTGAAGCTGCGTGCGTCGTATGGAACCGCCGGTCTCCGTCCGCCCTTCGAGGCTCAGTACGAGACCTACGCGCTCGTCGGCGGCAACCCGGAAAAGGTTACGCTGGGCAACCGGGAGCTGAAGCCGGCGTTCTCGAAGGAGACCGAGCTTGGCTTCAACATGAACTTCCACCAGAACTATTCGCTCGAGTACACGTACTCGTCGCGACAGACGTCAGACCAGATCATGCAAGTGCCGCTCTCGTCGGCGACCGGGTACAAGTTCCAGTGGCAGAACGCGGCGACGCTCGACGGTCACACGCACGAGGTGGCGTTGGGCGCGGTGCTGCTGAGCAAGGCGGATTACTTCTGGCGCGTGAATGTGACGGCCGACCGCTCGCGTGGCAGCGTGACCGATCTCAAGGTGCCGGCATTCTTCATCGGACCGGACGCCAACACCGCGATGTTCCACATCGGCAAGGGCGAGCAGCTCGGCACGATCTACGGTGTCAGCTGGATCAGGACACAGGCACAGCTCGAGGAAACTCTCAAGGCCAAGGGTCAACCCGGCACGGCCGCGGACTACGTGCAGAACGAGGAGGGCTTCTACGTCTCGAAGGCCTCGTACCACACGGTCGACGAGAAGCCGCTCAAGGCCTCGCATTGCACGAACGCCGACTGCTCCACGTCGGCGATCAATCAGATCATCGGCGACGTCAACCCCGATTTCAACCTCGGTCTGTCGAGCAACGCGCAGTGGAAGGCGTTCACCTTCAGCGGCGTGGTCACCTGGGTGAAGGGCGGCAACATCTACAACATGACGCGCCAGTGGCCGTTCAATGAATTGCGCGACACGGTCATCGACCAGAGTCATAAACCGGCGGCGTTGGCGGCGAACGGTGGGCCGTGCCCGGCGTTGACGGTCGATCCGCACTGTCCGTACAACACGGGTAAGAAGCCGACGACGTACTACAGCACGTTCTACGATGGCATCAATCCGAACGATTACTTCGTCGAGAACGGATCGTTCCTGCGCATCCGCGAGCTCGCCGTGAACTGGCAGCTGCCACAAAAGTGGATCGACAAGCTTCCGGGGAACTTCCACACGGCGCGTTTCGGAGTCGTCGGTCGCAATCTGTGGACGCACACGAAGTACAACGGCTACAACCCGGACGTTTCGGGTGTCACCGGCAGCGGCGGCGGCAATCCGTTCGTGTATCGCGTCGATTACTTCCAGTACCCCGCGTTCCGCACGTTCACCGGCATGTTCGAGCTCGGCTTCTAACGGCGTCGCCATCCTACGGAGACTGAAACGATGAATTCGAGACGAATCGGTCAGGGAATGGCAGCGGTGGCGCTCTTCGCGAGCGCGGCGTGCCATTCTCTGGATATCCAGAACCCGAACCAGCCGGACAACAAGCGCATTCTGTCGGATCCCGACGCGGTCGAAGCGGTGGCCGCGGGCGCGATCCGTACCTGGTTCAACGCCTACGAGACGAATCGCGGCGCCGGGCCATTGACGACTGCCGCGCGGACGATGAGCGCCTCGTGGAACAACGACCACATGCGCTTCTACTCGAGCGTGGACAACCCGGGCAATCCGGCGACGACGGGCTATACGCCGACGGCGACTTGGTTCCGCTCCAATGAAGGGTATTGGGCGAATGATCCAACCCGCCCCGAGCGCGTCGAGATCGAGTCGTATTGGGTGGGCAGTGAGGACGAATGCTGCGTCGGCAATGCGTGGCCCGGCTTCTTCGCCGGGCTCTCGTCGGCGAACGACGCACTCGGTGCGATCCGAAACAACAAGATCGTCATCCGTACCGCGGGCGACACCAAGCGCGCCGAGATCATCGCCGAGTTCGGGCGGGGCCTCGCGCTCATGGGCATCGCGCTCAATTACGACAAGGGCTACATCATCGACGAGAACACCGATCTGTCGAAGCTGACGTATTCCGATCGGAAGACGATGCGCAACGCGGCGGTGGACGCGCTCAAGCAGGTCATCTCGGACGCGGGCGCGAACTCGTTTACCACCGACGCGAAGTGGACGAATGGACGCTCGTACTCGAGTGGCCAGATCAAGCAATTGGCCGCGACGCTGGCCGCGATGACGATGGCGTACTATCCGCGCGACGCGACCGAGATGGCCGCGGTGCCGTGGGACTCGGTCGCTTCGTTCGCGTCGCAGGGCATCTCGAGCGGGGCTCGCTTCGACTTCGAGCTCGTGGCGGATGGGTGCAGCGCCTGGTGTCCGGATCACCTCGTGTGGTTCGACGAAATCGGAAGTGGGCGCGTCAACACCCGGGTGGCCCATTTGCTCGATCCGGCGACTCAGGCTGATCCGTGGCCGCTTACCGGTAACCCGCAGCCGCATTCGGCTGACGCGCGCCTTGGAAACGGCACGTTCGGCGACGGCTCGCTGTCGGGTGGATCCGCGGCGCCCGCGAAGGATGGCAATGCCGGCACTGACTTCGCCTGGGGACCGGCCGCGATCTTCCGTCCGGACCGCGGTGCGTACCATCAGTCCAACATCGCCATGATCAAGTTCGACCGAACCGGAACGGAAGCGGGAACCGGAATCGCGTATGGATTTGGTCCGGTCATCGCGATCTCGTCGATTCAAAACGACTTGATCTGGGCCGAGGCGCTGCTCCGTAAGTCGTCGCCGGATGTGGCGAAGGCGACGCAGCTCATCAACCTCACGCGCGTGGGACGCGGCAAGCTTCCGGCGGCCGGTGGTGAGGCGGTTGGCAGCGATGCGGACGGGCCATGCATGTCGACGGGTGTGACGTACCGAGCGGGTACTGCCTGTTCGTTGTGGGCGAAGCTGCTCTACGAAAAGGAAATCGAAATCCTTGGGCTCGGACCGTCGCCGTTCTACGAGCAGCGTCGGTTGCCGTTCATCACCACGTGTACGGCCCCGGTGGCGCTCCCCGCGCCAGGCTCGATCACATGCAACGGCAAGCACGTTGCCGGTCTGCTGCCCGGTACACCGCGCGAAATGCCCGTGCCGGCGAAAGAGCTCCAGGTGAAGGGCGAAGCGCTGTACACCTTCGGCGGCGCGGGAGCGGCGAAGTCGCCCGTCCCGTGATGTCGTGGCGCGGTAAGTAGCTCAGAGGCGGAGCGGAGCGTGGCTCCGCTCCGCCTCTCTTCGTTTCATCGTCAGGCCGGAGCGTACGATGCGTGGAACTCGTGCGACGTTGATTCTCTCGTGTGTTGCCTCGACGGCCTGTACCTCCGGAGCGTCGTCGGCGTCTACCGCTGCGGAACCGTCAAACGGCGTCGCGCGCTGGACGGCGACGTTCAAGCAGACCCAAGGCTCCTCAACGGCCGCAATCATTCCCGGGCAGATGGGGAGCAGCAGTGCCTACGGGTCGATCTCCGTGACCTCGCAGGCAACGACGCCGCCGTCGACGCGCGTGGAGGTTTCGGTGAATGCGCCGGTGCCGTCGGGAACGCAGGTAGGCTGGGCGATCTTTACCGGCAGCTGCGGCGCGCCGACGCTACCGATCATCAATGCTCACGAATTCCCGACGATCGAAATCGCCGGCAACAGCAATGGATCCGTTCGCGCGTCGTTGCAAGTTGGGTTAGACCCGCGTGGTACGTACCACGCGAATGTCTATTGGAGCTCGCAGGTAACCGATCTCAATAACGTGATGATGTGCGCGAACCTCGCGCGGGCGAGATAGGCGACTCGGCGACTCAGCGGCTCGGCGGCTAAACCACTACCGCCGAACTGCCGAGAAGCGAACGCCTACCGCCGCCTGACCGAGACGCCGCCGTTCGTCGTGGTGAGGCGAATCGGCGCTCCACCGGCGCCGAGCTGCGTCGAGATGCGTCGACCGATCGAGCCTTGCACGCGGATGGGGAAGCCGACGTCGAGGCCACCGTTCTGGGTCGATGCGTCGAGCTGCGCCGAGTAGTTTGCCGGCATCGTGACATGAACGCCGCCGTTCGTCGTTACGAGCTCGAGGCCACCGCCGCGCCAACCGTCGCCGTTCAGGTCGACCGTGATACCGCCGTTGACCGTCGTGCCGCGAATGTCGCCGTCGACGTCAGTCAGATTGATGCCGCCATTTACCGTCTCGAGCTCCATCTTCGATTGCACGCCGTCGACGGACAGTCCGCCGTTGCTGCCATTGAGGACAAGGCCGGTGTGGCGAGGAACGTAGACATCATAGCTCACCGACCAGGACGCGTGCCGATCGAGGTCTGAAGCGCCGGTCGCGCGCACCTGCCCGCCCGACGTGGAGATCGCGACCCCTTTCGCGATCGCTTGAGCGTCCGCCTGGCTCTCGCTCTGCGCCTGGATCATGGCGGTGACGTGGATTTCGGCTTTGTCCCAGCCGTGCACGGTGATGCCGCCATTCTGCCGGCCGTCGACGTTGAGCGCGGCGGTGACGGGCAGCGTGAGCTCGCGGACGTCGCAGAATCGCTCGTCGTCGCGCGACCCACGGTCGCAGTTGTCGAGGAAGCGCTGAGCGCGAGTGTTCTGCGCGCTGAGCGTGGCTGCGGCGAGCGGCAAAAGGCCGAGAATGGCGATACGACGCATGGTACCCCCCGGGACGTGATAGGCGGCGCGGCTGCGGCTGGATCGCTAGTCTAGACAATTGGAGGCGAGGAATGGTTGGAAGCGAGTTCACGGATATATTCTCCGAAGCTTTGCCGAATCCGGCCAGGACAAGCCGGGTTCTGCGTTAGACTTCGGCGGCGCGCTCTGTGCCGCGAATTCGCCCCCGGAACATCATCATCAGAGGATGGAATGATGCGTCGTTTTCTCGCTTTGCCGGCCCTCCTGATCGCCGTGCTTCCCGCCGTGGTTGCTGGCCAGAAAGCCGCCCCGAAGTGCGACGCCGACAACGCTGGACTCAAACTGCCCGCCGGCTTTTGCGCGATCGTGTTCGCCGATTCGGTCATGGGCGCGCGGCACATCTGGGTATCGCCCGGAGGCGACGTCTTCGTCTCCTCCCAGGGACAGAACCAGGCGGGTGGAATCTGGGGTCTGCGCGACACGAACGGCGACGGGAAGGCTGACGTCCGCACCAAGTTCGCCAGCGGATTCCGGTCGTCCGAAGTGACGATGTTCGACGGCTACATGTACACGGAGACCATTACCGGTATCGTCCGCTACCCGTACAAGGCCGGATCACTGGAAGCGGCGGGGAAGCCCGACACGATCGTTGAGGGGCTGCCCTCGGGCGGCCACTACAACAAGACGTTCACGATCGACAAGAACGGCACGCTGTACGTGAACATCGGCTCGCCGAGCAACTCCTGTCAGGAGAAGGACCGCGGAAAGGAAGTGCCGGGGAAAAATCCCTGTCCCGAGCTCGAACAGCGTGCGGGAATCTGGAAGTGGGACGCGCGCAAAATGCATCAGACGTATGAGAACTCGGTCCATTTTGCGGTCGGCATCCGCAACGCGGTCGGGATTACGCTGCACCCGCAAACCGGTCGTCTATGGGCGACGCAGCATGGCCGCGACCAACTCGGTGGCGAGGAGACCGGCGGAAGCTGGCCGAACAGCGCGCACTACAACGCGGAGAATCCAGCGGAAGAGTTGTTGCAGGTGAACCAGGGCGACGACTTCGGCTGGCCGTACTGCTACTTCGCGGTCGACGAACACCACCTCGTTCTCGCGCCGGAATACGGCGGCGACGGCAAAAAGCAGGGAGATTGCGCAAAGAAAAAGGAACCCGTGGCGACGTTCCCGGCGCACTGGGCGCCGAACGGGCTGATGTTTTACACCGGCTCGCTGTTCCCGGCGCGCTACAAGAATGGCGCGTTCATCGCGTTCCATGGATCGTGGAATCGCGCACCGGAGGAGCAGGCGGGCTTCAACGTGGTTTTCCAACCGCTCAACGGCGAGAAGGCAGCCGGCGCCTATGAGGTCTTCGCCGACGGCTTCGCTCTCAACCGTGTCGGCCGCGGCGGCGGCAATCATCGGCCGACCGGGCTTGGGCAAGGACCGGACGGAGCGCTCTACGTGGCCGATGACGCGCTCGGGCGGATTTACAAGATCGTGTACGCGGGCATGTGAGAACGAACTGCGGTTTTTTGAACCACAGAGGGCACTGAGGACATAGAGGGCACAGAGGACCGCTCGGGTGAGAAGCCTGTCGACGGGCACTTCGAAAGAAATGATTATCCGGACTCGTCGCGAATGGCATCGAGTGCCGAGGCAGTGCTCTGTGGCCTCCGTGATCTCTGTGTCCTCTGTGGTCAAAAGTCGTTTTGCAGTTTCGTAGACTGGGATATGGATCCGAGGAAACCGACTGATGGCTAGTAACAGACTTCAAGAGCTCCACGACGCCGGCGTCTCGATTTGGCTCGACTTCATCGAGCGAAAGATCCTGCGCAACGGCGATCTCGATCGGCGGATTCGCGAGGATTCTTTGACCGGGATGACATCCAACCCGACGATCTTCGAGAAGGCGCTCGCCGAGGGCAGCGACTACGACGACCAGATTCGATCCGTCGGTGGCGACTTCACAGCGATGGAGCTGTTCGAGCTGATTGCGACGACCGACGTGCGCGATGCGTGCGACCATTTTCGCGGCGTGTATGACAAGGGCGACGCGTACGATGGATACGTGTCGATCGAGGTTTCGCCGGGCGCGGCGAACGATGCCGGAGCGACGATCTCCGAGGCGACGCGGTTATGGGCGACGGTGAATCGGCCGAATGCCTTCGTCAAAGTGCCCGGCACGGTCGAGGGGGCGAAAGCGGTCCGGCACCTCACGGCCGCCGGCATCAACATCAACATCACGCTGCTGTTCGCGATCGAAGCCTACAAGCGCGTCATCGACGCCTACATGGCGGGCCTCGAGGATCGCGTCGCCGCCGGAAAGGACATCAAGCACATCCACTCGGTAGCGAGCTTCTTCGTGAGCCGCGTCGATACCGAAGTGGACAAGCGGATTGACGCCGCGATCAAGGAGAATCCGAGTCGCAAACCGGCGCTCGACTCCCTGCGTGGCAAAGCGGCGATCGCGAACGCGAAGCTGGCCTACCGCTTGTTCCAGAACGAGATCGCCTCACCGCGCTGGCGAAAGCTCGTCGAGGAAGGCGCCAGCGTGCAGCGACCGTTGTGGGCCAGCACGAGCACCAAGAATCCCGCGTACCGCGATGTCATGTACGTCGAGCAGCTCATCGGGCCCGATTCCGTGAACACGATGCCCCCGCAGACGATCGAGGCGTTCCGTGATCACGGTGTCGTGAAGCGGACCGTCGACATCGGCGTCGACGAAGCGCAGCAGCTGATCCAGACGCTCGACGGCGAAGGCATCTCGATCGACTCGGTCACGGACAAGTTGATCGTCGACGGCATCGCCAGCTTCCAGAAGTCGTTCGATGAGCTGATTGCGGGCCTCCAGAAAAAGACGAAAGCGCTGGGGAAGGAGCTGGTCGAGAGTCACTAACCGCAAGCTCCTCTCCTCCACCCTCATCGAACTGCATTGCACTACTGCCGAACAAAGATCGTCTGCACGCTGGGTCCCGCGAGCGCGACGCGCGAAGGCATCAAGTCTCTTGTCGACGCGGGACTCAACGTCGCCCGCGTCAATTTCTCGCACAGCACGCACGAACACCACGCCGAAACGATCGCGATGGTTCGATCCGTCGCCGAATCGTGCGGGCGGCCGATCGCCATCCTCGGTGACTTGCAAGGTCCGAAGATTCGGATCGGCGATCTGGCGTCGTCGCGCGAGCTACCCGACGGCAGCGACCTCGTGCTCGTCCCGGAAGGGCTCGAGCGTGGCGACGAAGTTCCCGTCACGTACGAGAACCTCGCCGAAGATGTGCACGTCGGCGACCGGCTCCTCATCAACGACGGGCTGATCGATCTCATCGTCCTCGAGGTCGAAAAGCCGCGCGTCATCGTTCGCGTGTTGCACGGTGGAGAGCTGAGCAGCCATAAGGGCATCAACCTGCCGGGGATTCAGGTTTCCGCTCCCTCGATCACCGCCAAGGATCGCGAGGATATTGCGTTCGCGGTGGAGCAAGACCTCGAGTACCTCGCCCTCAGTTTCGTGCGCCGCGCGCAGGACATCGCCGAGCTCCGCGCGATGATCCCGAAGTCGATGCTGATCGTCGCCAAGGTCGAAAAGGACTCGGCGCTGGCGAACATCGAGTCGATCGTGAGCGCGTCCGACGGGGTGATGGTCGCGCGCGGCGACCTCGGCGTCGAGCTGCCGTTCGAAGAAGTCCCATACGCGCAGAAGCGAATCATTTCACTCTGCAACCGACTCGGCCGGCCGGTGATCACGGCGACGCAGATGCTCGAGTCGATGATCACGCATCCCCGGCCGACGCGCGCCGAGGCGAGCGACGTAGCGAATGCCATCCTCGACGGCACGGACGCCGTGATGCTGTCGGCCGAAACCGCGGCGGGCCAGTATCCGCGACTGGCCGTCGAAGCGATGAGCCGCATCATCGCCGAGATCGAGAGCAAGCCGCAGCACTGGCAGCGCGAAGACCGGCGCCGCGCGGAAAAGACGGTCTCCACCGAATTCGCCATTGCGGCGGCGAGCAGCGCGGCGGTGCAGATGCTCAACGCACCCGCGCTGATCGTGTTCACGAAGAGCGGTTTCAGCGCGCGAATCGTTGCCTCGCACCGTCCGAATGTGCCGATCCTCGTGCTCACGGACGTGCCGCGGACGTACCGGCAACTGGCGCTGGTTTGGGGGGTCGTGCCGGAACTCGTCCCGCACTGCAACACCTACGACGAGATGGTTCGCCTGGCGCTCGAGGCGGTGCGGAAACATGGCTTCGCGCGATCTGGCGATCGTGTTGTCGTCACCGCCGGTGTCCCATTCGACGTACCTGGAACAACGAACTTGCTGAAGGTCGAGACCGTGTAATGAAACTGACCTTTCTCGGCACCGGAACGAGCTTCGGTGTGCCGAAGATCGGTTGCCATTGCGAGGTCTGCCGGTCGCCCGACCCGCGTGACAAGCGAACGCGCGTCGGCGCCGTTGTGGAGAGCAACCGCGGCACGCGGCTGCTCATCGACACGCCACCGGAGTTGCGGCTCCAACTGATCGCGGCGGGAATCGACCGGGTCGACGCCGTCGCGTTCACCCATCAGCACGCCGACCACACGCACGGCATCGACGATTTACGAGCGATCACGATGAATCGCGAGGCGGCGCTACCGATCTATGGTCCGGCGGACACGCTGCGCGATCTCGAGCACAAGTTCCGCTACATCTTCGACACGAACATGCGACCGCTGCCCGGCACGTCGAAGCCGGAAGGCACGGCGCACGTCATCGAGGCGGGTCATGCGTTCGACATCGCCGACATGCACGTCATGCCAGTGAGTGTGCCGCACGGCGCTGTCACAGTCTTTGCATACCGCATCGGACCGCTCGCCTACGTCACCGACGCCAAGTCGCTGCCTCCCGCGGCGCTCGACGCGCTGCGCGGAGCCAAAGTTCTGGTGATCAACGCCCTGTTTCGAACCGAGCATCCGACGCACCTCAGCATTCCCGAGGCGGTGGACGCGGCGCGCGAGATTGGCGCCGAGCGGACGTATCTCACGCACCTCACGCACGACAACCTGCACGCGGACCTCGAGGCGGAGCTGCCTCGCGGCGTGATGCCCGCGTTCGATGGCCTGACCGTTCGCCTCGATTGACGCCATGAAAATCTCGCTCGACTACTCGAACATGATGGGCGACGTCGTCACCGGTGGAATCTCAGCCGACGACTGGCGCGCGGCGAGCGAACGCTTTCCCGCTGTTCACGCTGGGTTGGAGCGCCGGCGACAGGCCGGCGAGCTCGGGTTTCTCTCGCTCCCGACGGACCAGTCGCTCCATCGACAATCGACCGACTTCGCGTCGCGCGTCCGCGGACGATACGACGACGTCGTGGTCCTCGGCATAGGCGGGTCGGCGCTCGGACCGATCGCGTTGCGCACGGCGCTCCTCGCGCCATCGTGGAATTCGCTGTCGAACGAGCAGCGAGGCGGACAGCCGCGGCTCCACGTCCTCGACAATGTCGACCCGCACACCATCGGAGCGCTGCTCGACCGACTACCGCTCGAGCGCTCGCTCTTCGTCGTCATCTCGAAGTCGGGCGGGACGGCGGAGACGATGGCGCAGTACCTCGTCGTCCGGGAGCGGCTCGCGGCTGCAACCGAGAACGCGAAAGACCACTTGGTGTTCGTGACCGATCCGTCGAAGGGCGCGCTGCGCGATATTGCCAACGCCGAGCGGATTCCGGCGCTGGACATCCCGCCGGCCGTCGGCGGACGGTTCAGTGTGCTCACACCCGTTGGCGTCTTGCCCGCGGCGCTTGTCGGGATCGACACATCCGCGCTGCTCGCCGGGGCGGGTGAGCTGGCTGTCCAGTGCACGGGGACGACTCTCGGATCGAATCCGGCGGGTCTCTTCGCGAGCCTGCAGCATCTCGCCGACACGAAACTGGGCCGACACATCCACGTGTTGATGCCCTACGCCGATCCGTTGCGCGACCTCGCCGACTGGTACGTCCAGCTGTGGGCGGAAAGTCTCGGAAAGCATCGCTCGCCGGGCGACCCCGGTATCGGGCCGACGCCGCTGGGTGCTCTGGGCGCGACGGATCAGCACAGCAAGGTCCAGCTTTTCATGGAAGGTCCGCCAGACAAGACGGTGACGTTCGTCGCCGTCCACGAGCTCGGGTCCGACCTCGTCATTCCACGGTTACATTCCGATGTGAAGGAGCTCGGCTACCTGGGCGGCCACCGACTCGGGGAGCTCCTATCGATCGAACAGCGGGCGACAGCAGGTGCGCTGGCGCGCCGTGGCCGGCCCAACATGACGATTCACGTCGAGCGGGTGGACGCCCGGTATCTCGGTGCGTTGTTCATGCTCCTGGAGATCGCGACGATCTATGCCGGGGAGCTGTACGGGGTGAATCCGCTGGACCAGCCCGGAGTCGAGCTGGGGAAACAGTTTACCTACGCCATGCTGGGGCGGGCGGATGCCGAGCAGGCCCGACAGGAATGGAACCTGCTTCCAAAGCCGGATGCGCGGTACAGTTGGGGTAGTTAGGTCCGGGTTGGGCAGGGGTAGCCGTTGCAGGTTCGCCGGGATGAAGGCAAGGTAGGGCGAGTAGGCAGCCTCCGTTGAGGGACGCTGCCTCACACCATGGACCCCTCAAAGCTCAATGGACAAGATCGAAACTCTGAATTCGCTGTTCGGCGGGAGCGTCGTCGTGCGCGACGGCAAGGTCTCGGTGCCGAATCCAGGTGCTCTCGCGGGGCAGGCGATGGACCGGCTGGTATATGCGGCCGTGTTCGCGGAACAGGACGAGCGCGATCACGCGCGCTGGTTGATTTGGGAGATCGGACAAGAGGTTGGTGTTCGCGCGGCGTCGATCCACGACCTGTACATGGCGCGCGGGCGAGGCGAGACCCACGGATTCACCGTGCCGGCGATCAACGTGCGCGGTATGGCGTACGACACGGCGCGTTCGATCTTCCGAACGGCGATCAAGCTGAACGCCGGCGCTTTCATTCTGGAGATTGCGCGTTCGGAGATCGCGTACACGGATCAGCGGCCGGCCGAGTACGTCGCCGTGATGTTGGGCGCGGCGTTACGCGAGGGCTTCCGTGGTCCCGTTTTCATTCAGGGCGACCACTTCCAGGTGAACGCCAAGAAATTCGCCGCCGATGCCAAGACCGAGGTCGACGCTGTCAAAGCGTTGGCGCGCGAGGCGATCGCCGCGGGCTTCTACAACATCGATATCGATACCTCCACGCTCGTCGACATTCACAAGCCGACGCTCGACGAACAACAGGAGCTCAACTACAAGGTCGGGATCGACATCCTCACTGAGGTGCGCGCTCAGGAGCCGCCGGGAATCTCGATCTCGGTGGGCGGCGAGATCGGCGAGGTGGGCACGCAGAACAGCACGGTTGAAGAGCTGCGGGCGTATATGGACGGCTTCAACCGCAACCTGCCTCAGGGCACGGCCGGCCTGTCGAAGATCAGCGTCCAATCGGGAACGTCGCATGGCGGCGTAGTACTGCCCGACGGGTCGATCGCCGATGTGAAGCTGGATCTCGACACGCTGGAGCGACTCTCCAAGGTCGCGCGCGACGAGTATGGCCTTGCCGGCGCCGTGCAGCACGGTGCGTCGACGCTGCCGGACACCGCGTTCAACAACTTCCCGAAGCGCGAGACGGCCGAGATCCATCTGGCAACGAACTTCCAGAACATGATGTACGACCACCTGCCGGCGGATTTGCGCTCGACGATCTACGAATGGCTGCGTGAAAACGCCAAGGATGAGCGGAAAGCGTCCGACTCGGACGAACAGTTCTTTTACAAGACTCGAAAGAAGGCGCTGGGACCCTTCAAGCGGCAGCTATGGGACCTCGCGGCAAACGTCAAGGCGACGTTGGCCGCAGCGTACGACGAGAAATTCACCTTTCTGTTCAACCAACTGGCCATCGGCAACACGGCGGACATCGTGGGAAGATTCGTGAAGGCGGGACCGGTACGGCGGCAGGATCCGTCGGAGGCCGCCGGTGTGGCCGCCGCGCCGGACGACGCCGACCTGAGCGACTAGCCGAGGCGCGATTTGAGCTCGCCGGTGAGCAGCCCAGCTATCAGTCGCAGGGACGGAGACCATTCGAGCCTCGAAGCGCTGTGGCTCGAGACGCTGGGTGCGATCTGCGAGCGCGCGGCGCACGAGGTGAAGGGCGCGCTCAACGGCGTCGTCGTAAACGTCGAGGTGGTGCGTTCACGCAGCGCGAAGGCCGAGGTAAGCGGCGCATCGCTGCATCAGTTCGCGCAGTCGGCGTCCGGTCAGCTCGATGTGGTGATCGCAATGACCGAAGCGATGCTGGCTCTGGCGCGGCCGGCGCGGCGACCGCTCAGCATCGCGCAAACAGTGCGGAACGTCGAGGCGCTCGTTGGGGCGGCGGCGCGTGCGGACGACAAGCGCGTCGAACTGCAGGGCATGGTGGACGCGCTCGGATCGACCTCCGCGGATGCCGACGTGGCGCGGTTGGTGATCGGCGCGGCGTTCATCGCGGCCGTGGACGCGTCGCCCGACGTGGTGTGCAGCGCGGCGCATGGGGCCGACGCGGCCGCCGTCCTCTGCTGGGAGTGCCGCGGCGGCGAATCGGCTCTGACGATCGACGCGGCCGTCCTGTCATTGGCGACGGCCGAGGGCATCGACGTTCAGGGGAACGCTCAACGACTGTCCATTACCTTTCCTAGGTGATTCGAGGGTGACTGAGATCGCATGAAGCACGCAAACGCAAAGATCCTGATTGCCGACGACGAGCAGGCCATCACGTCCGGCCTGAGCGCCATCCTGGCCGACGAGGGCTACGCGATCGACATCGCGCCCGACGGCCAGAAGGCGCTCGAGCGGCTGAGCGAAGACCGCTACGGCGTGATCCTGGCCGATCTCAAGATGCCCAAGCTGGACGGCTTGAGTCTTCTCCGTGAGCTCCAAGCCAAGCAGATCCCGACCGAGTGCATCATCATCACCGGGCAAGCGACGGTGGACTCGGCGGTGCAGGCGATGCAGCAGGGCGCGTATGACTACATCGAGAAGCCGCTCAACGCGGACAAGTTGAACCGTCTCAAGGCGCTCATTCCGAAAGCGCTCGAGAAGTTCAACGTCCAACAGAAGAACCGCGAGCTCACGTCACGCCTCGAAGGATTGACGCACTATGGCGAGCTCACCGGACAATCCGAGGCGATGCGCGGCGTCTATCAGATCATCGACGCCGTCGCGCCGTCGAACGCGAGCGTCTTGATCCTCGGCGAATCGGGCACGGGCAAGGAGCTCGTTGCGCGAGCTCTGCACGCGAAGAGCGAACGGGTGAAGGGGCCGTTCTTCGCCCTCAACTGCGCCGCGCTGCCGAAAGAGATTCTCGAGAACGAGCTGTTCGGCCACGAGAAGGGCGCGTTCACCGGATCGACGAACGAGAAGCCGGGCGCCTTCGAGATGGCGAGCGGTGGAACGATCTTCCTGGACGAAGTGGCGGAGATGTCGCCCGACATCCAGGTCAAACTCCTGCGCGCGCTCGAGACGCGTCAGGTACGCCGACTCGGCGGTAAGAAGGAGATCTCCGTCGACATTCGCATCGTCGCGGCGACGAACAAGGATCTCCAGAAAGCGATCGCCGAGACGGAGCTCCGGGAAGATCTGTACTATCGACTGGCGGTCGTCGAGATCGTGCTGCCGCCGCTCCGCGAGCGGACGGACGACATCAAGCTTCTCGCCGACGAGTTCCTGCATCGATACGCGAGCCAGAACGGCAAGCAAATCACCGATTTCGACGCAGCCGCTTGGGACTGGATCCTGTCATATCACTGGCCGGGCAACGTGCGCGAGTTGAAGAACGCCGTCGAGCGGTCCGTGATCATGTCGCGCGCCGACACGATCAGCCTGACGGACGTCATGCCGCGGCATTTGCGCGCGGCCGGCGAAGTGGCGACCTCGGTGACGATTCCGGTCGGCTCATCGGTGAACGACGCGCGCCGCCAGCTCACGCTGCGGACCTTCGCTTCTACGGGTGGGGATCTCGGCCGCACAGCCAAGCTTCTCGGAACTTCCCCGGACGAAGTGCGGCGAGACGTCATGGGGCTCCTGTCCGATAGCCCCGGGCCAGCGGGTGCGGGGGGGACTGGCGGCGGGACCGGAGAAGAGGCTAGCAATGGGAAGCATTCGCTGCCCGATTCAATATCGGCGGCGCGTCCAACGGCGCCGGCTAAGAAGCCGTTACCCAAGAAGCGATAACGACGAGGAACGGGAGAGAAAGAATGTCGCGCTACGATTTTGACGACGACGACCGCGTGGTTGTGATCGAGAACCACTCGGCGGGGGTGGGGCCGTTCCTCATCGGCTTGGCCGTCGGGACGGGGATCGCGCTCCTCTTCGCGCCCCGCTCGGGAGAGGCGACACGACGCCAGATCAAGCGTCGCGCGCTGCGCGTGCGTCGCGCCGCGGAGCAGGTAGCGTCCGACGTTGCCGATTCGGTCTCGGATTCGTTCAATGATGCTCGGCGGCGTGTCGAGGAGAAGCTCGACGCGGCGCGTGAAGCCGTCGACCTGAAACGCCAGCAGGTGCAGCGAGCGATGGAGGCGGGGCGCGTCGCGGCCCGTGAGGCACGCAGCGAGCTGGAACAACGCATCGCCGAAACGAAGGCCGCGTACAATGCGGGCGTCGCGGTGGCCCGCAACGGGCGGACGTTGGACGACGACTCGGACGCCGCCGAGGGATAGCGACCTCCGAGCCACGGCCCCCGTCCGCGTCCGCGCATGGCCCGGCGACCCTTCTACGTCACCTTCGGCTGGACCCTTCGCGACTACGCAAAACGCGTCTGGGACAACAGCGGCGAGGACAATGTCCTGTTTCTCGCCGGCGGGATCGCGTTCAACATCATCCTCGCCGCGCTGCCGTTCATCCTGCTCCTCGCCACCGTCGTGACGTGGGTCGTTCCGCACATCTACGGCGGCGAGTTCAACTCGAGCGACCAGGTGGCGCAGTTCATCGACCGTCTGCTGCCGGCGCACTCCGAAGTGGATTCGCCCTACCACAAGGTCGTCAACGATCTCCTTCGGGCACGAACCCAGATCGGGACCTACAGCGCCATCGGCTTCATCTGGTTTTCGACGCGCCTCTTCGGGTCGCTGCGTACGGTGCTGGCGAGCGTGTTCGACATCGAGAGCGAGCGCGGCATCATCGCCGGCAAGATTTTCGACGTGAAGATCACGATCGTGTCGACGCTGCTGTTCGTCGCCAGCGTCACCGTAACGACGTACGTCGGGTTGGCGTCACATGCGTTGGTGCAGGTCGGGCTCCGGAATGACGCGATCAGCTCCGTGGATTACTACACCGGGCGAGTGTTGGGCTTCATTTTCATCGCGCTGATGTTCTACGGGCTGTACAAGTACCTGCCGATTCGCCGCGTCCCGGCGAAGGCCGCGTGGGTCGCCGCGACGTTCTCGAGCGTGTGCTTCGAGGCGGCGCGCACAGCGTTCCGGTACTACACGGAGACGTTCAATCCCGCGTCGCTGTACACCGGCACGCTCACGGCGCTCGTCGTCGTCATCGTGTGGTGCTATTACGCCGCGCTGATTTTCATCCTCGGCGGCGAGGTCGGACAGGTCTTCGAGCTGCGGCGCGTACGCAAGCGCCAGCGCGAGGTCTTGACGGACTGACTCGGCGACTCGGCGGCTCGGCTCGAGTCCGCTCCGAAAAGGGCGTTGGCTGGCCCGGCAGTTGCCCTTACAGCGCGGGCAACAGCTACTTCGAGGCCCACAATGCGAAAATCAAAAACGTTGCACCTTGGCGTCGCGGCGGTGATCGCGCTGGCCGCCGGCGCGTGCAGCCGAACAGATAATGGCGATGTCGTCGTCAAACGTCCCGAGGTTTCGGTGAAGACCACCGAGGACACAGTTCGTGTGCCGACCGTCACAACGCGCACTGACACCGTGAATACTCCGGTCGTTGGGACCAAGACCGAGACGCTCGTCGTCAAAAAGCCCGTTATTGGCACGAAAAAAACTGAAGTGAAGGTCCCCGTGGTCAAAAAGCCCTGACGCCGAGTCGCCGAGTCGCCGAGTCGCCGAGTCGCCGAGTCGCCGCCATATTCGTTCGATGGCGATCGATCTGCGAAGTGACACGGTAACTCGTCCGACGCCCGCGATGCGCGCGGCAATGGCGAATGCGGAGGTTGGGGACGACGAGCGTGACGGTGACCCGACGACGCGCCGGCTCGAGGAGCGAGTCGCATCGCTCCTCGGCAAGGAAGCGGCCCTCTTTTTTCCCAGTGGGACGATGGCCAACCAGGCCGCGGTCTGGATTCACGCCGAGCGAGCGACGGAGGTTCTGGCCGACGTCGACGCGCACATCGTCCACAGCGAGATCGCGGGGATCGCCGCACTGAGCGGCGCGCAGCTGCTGGCTGTCACCCCGTCGAACACGGTGATGAGCGCGACCGACCTGCGATGCGCTTTCCGCCCCCGCTCGCGCTACTACCCGGCGCCGAGTCTCGTGTGTGTCGAGAACACGCACAACGGAGCGGGTGGCCGGATCGCCACGCTCGAGGAGCTCCAGGCGATCCGCATGGCGGCAGCGGAGCAGGGGCTTCCGGTGCACATGGACGGAGCACGCCTCTGGAATGCGAGCATTGCGACAGGGATTTCGCTCGCCGAAATCTCCGAGCACGCTGACACCGTGATGGTCGCGTTCTCCAAGGGCCTCGGCGCGCCGATCGGCGCGGCGGTCGCGGGAACACGCGCGCACATCGAGCGCGCCTGGACGGCGCGCAAGCTGTTCGGTGGCGCGATGCGGCAGTCGGGCATTGTCGCGGCGGCGGCCTTGTACGGCATCGAGCACAACATCGGGCGCCTCGAGGAGGATCACGAGAACGCACGCGCGATCGCGCGGATCATCGGTGACGCCGGCGGCGCCAGGGTCGTGGAACCGCAGACCAATATCGTCATGATCGACCTGCCGTCCGGCGTCAGTTCGGCGGAAGTGGCCGCCAGCGCGCGAGAAGACGACGTCTGGCTCTCCGAGTGGACGCCGACGCGCATACGCATGGTGACGCACCTCGATGTGAGCGCCGCAGATTGCCGCCGCGCGGCGGAAACGGTACGCCGCATCCTCGCTTGACCTGTCCGCGGACGGTGGTTGCCGCGCCCGGTGTCCTCGCGTAACGTCAGCGTCATGCTGACTCTGACCACAAAAGACTTTGTCGAAACGCGCGAGCGCATCGCGCCGCACATCAAGCGCACGCCGCTGCTCACCTCGCGGCAGTTGAGCGACGCGACCGGCTACGACATCCGCCTCAAAGCCGAGATGTTCCAGCGAGTCGGGTCGTACAAGATCCGGGGGCCGCTGAACAAGTTTGCGTTGATGTCCGACGAGAAAAAGCGTCGGGGCGTCGTCTGCTCGTCCGCCGGGAACCACGCGCAGGGCGTCGCGCTGGCGGCGAAGATTCACGGGATTCGCGCCGTGGTCTGCATGGCCGAGAACGCGACGCCGGCCAAGGTTGCCGCGACGAAAGCGTATGGAGCAGAAGTAGTGCTGCACGGCTCCATCTGGGATGAAGCGAACGAGAAGGCGAAAGAGCTGGTCCGAGACGAGGGACTGACCTATGTCCACCCGTTCGACGACGCGCAGCTGATCGCGGGCCAGGGAACACTCGGCCTCGAGATCGTGCAGGACTGGCCGGAGGTCGATGCTGTCGTCGTTCCGATAGGCGGCGGTGGATTGATCTCGGGCGTCTCGATGGCGGTGAAGAGCCACAATCCCAAGACGCGCGTCATCGGCGTGGAATCCTCGGACGGGCCGGCCATGCAGCGCAGCGTCGCCGCCGGGAAGTTGGAGACGATCGACTGCCGGACGATCATCGACGGGCTACGCGTGCGGCGCGTCGGCGAGCTCAATCTCTCGGTCGTACAGCGCTTCGTCGACGAGATCGTGACGCTCCCCGACCGCGAGATCTTCGAGGCGATGATCTGGGTGATGGAGCGATGCAAGCTGATGGTCGAGGGCGCGGCGGCGGCGCCCGTGGGGGCGCTGTTGCACGGACTCGTAAAACTGCCGCCGGGATCTCGCGTCGTGGCCGTCCTGTCCGGCGGCAACTTGAACCTCGATCAACTCCGCGGCTTGAAGTGGAACTGAAACCGCGTTCAGTCGTCGAGTAGCGCCGCGATCTTCTTGGGCGCGCGGCGGCGCCAGCCGTCGCGCACCAGCTCTTCGATCTCGTTCCACGGCGGGTTCCGATCGAGCCACGCGCCGATCCATCCGCTTGGGCCAACGTACGGCGGTTTGAAGTACCGGTCGGGTCGCGCGCGGACGACGAAATCCTGCTCGACGCTGACCGACAGGATCCACACCGCCGGCCGGCTTTCTTCGGCGTGGTGGGTGCCCGACGACGCGTGCATCGCGAAGATCTTTCCCTTCACGCGGAAGGTCGGCTCTCCCCACGCCTCCACTTCCGTCGTCTCGGGCAACGCGAGACAGATACTCCGAAGCCGCTTCACAGCGTCGGGCGAAGGCCCGACCTTGACCGGGTGCTTTTTCGGCTCGGACTGTTTTCTCGCTGGTCGCTTTTTCGCGGCCGGCGTCTTCCGGCCGGTCTTCTTCACTTTCTTTCTGGTCGCACGCTTCGCAGCCATTCGTTCTCCTCTCAGCTCAAATCTTACGGCTGTCGTACGCCCAATGAAGCAGGGCCTGCCGTTGACGCGGACGGCAGTCGAGCGCCCGCCGCGGACAGGCCTGGCGAATCTGGGCTATATGACGCCGCATGGCGCGCCAGCGTGCGATCTGCCGCTCGTCGTCGAGTGAGCGCCGCCCCGTGTAATACCGGCAATACCACTGAAACCAGCCCCGCGGATCATCGGGATAGATCCATCCCTTTTTCCGCCAGACAGCGAGTGGCTGCGAGGCGTTCACCCCAAAGAGGTTCAGCGTTGGGTCGTGACGTTCAGCACACAGCTTCGCGCGCGCGAACCAGGAACGCGGAAACTCGTCTCGGCAATCGGTCATGTACTTGCCACCGAACACGCCGAGCCGGAGCATTTCCGCCGGCGTGAGCTCCGGTTCGAAGCCCTCGTCGAAATGCCGGCCGACGGGCTCCGTGCGGTAGTACACGTATCCACGCTGCATTCGATCGTTCACCACCACGCGGATAGGCTTCATTCGACGACGCAGCGTGAAGGGCTCGCTTGAACCAGCCGGCGATTCGCTTAACTTACTTGGTGCCCCAGGTCCCGGAGGGCGTCAGCCTTCTAACTCCGTCAGGACCCCGAAGGTAGCAGCGGTATGAGGTGTCTGATGTTGCTTCGTCAGACCTGGGGTACTCACGCGGGAGATGCGCTCGACGGAGCGGCATCCCCGCGTTTTTCTTTCGGTTCGTGGCCGCGCGAGAATCGGCGCGGTAAATTTGCCAGCCCGCAGCCTCGACTCGCGCTCGCCGCCGTTCATGTCTCTCGCTCTCGCCCGCAAATACCGCCCGAAGCGCTTCGCCGACGTCGCCGTGCAATCGCACGTCGCGTCGACGTTGAAGAGCGCGATCGCGCGCGGGCGCGTGGCACACGGCTATCTGCTCTGTGGCCCGCGTGGCGTCGGCAAGACGACGCTGGCGCGCGTGCTGGCGATGGCGCTGAATTGCGAGCGGCGACTGGAGAAGGCCAGGCAGCTGCAGGAACTTGAACAGGGGCGCGGAGCGGGAGCGAGCGCCGCCGGCGCGAGCGACGCCTATGAAACGCTCGCTCGCGAAGCGGGTGAGCCGTGCGGCGAGTGTGATTCGTGCCGCCGCATCTGGGGTGGTTCGGCGAGCCTCGACGTTGTCGAAATCGACGCGGCGTCGAACCGTGGCGTCGACGACGCGCGCGAGCTGCGCGAGCGCGCCATGTACGCGCCGTCGGGTGACGAGCGCTACAAGGTCTACATCGTCGACGAAGCGCACATGCTCACGCGCGAGGCGTGGAACGCGTTGCTCAAGATTCTCGAAGAGCCGCCGCCGCGCGTCGTCTTCGTCTTCGCGACGACGGAGCCGCAGAAAATCGCCCAGTCAGCGGCGCCGGTTCTCAGCCGGCTGCAGCGCTTCGACTTCAAGCGGATCGGCCCCGCGGAAATCCGCGAGCGCTTGTCGCGAGTCCTCGGCGCCGAGGCAATCACCGCGGAGCCTGAGGCGCTTGCCGCGATCGCGCGCGCCGCCGACGGCTCGATGCGCGACGCCCTGAGCATCACCGATCAGGTGCTGTCGATGGGCGACGGCCGCGTTTCCGCCGAGCGCGTGCGCGAGGCGCTCGGCCTCGTCCCCGAGGACGAGCTGATTGCCGTGCTCGATGTCATCGCCGATCGGCGCGCCGCCGACGTTTTTCCGCTGGTCGCGCGGCTCGCCGAATCCGGGATCGACTTCTCACTCTTCCTCACCGGCCTCGCGGACCTTCTGCGCGCTCAGCTGGCGATCGTCCTCGGCGGCGCCGCGGCCGACCTGTCCGAGCACGCGCGCGGCGAGCTCGAGGCGCGTCGCCAGCGCTTTGCGGCGGCCGATCTGCTCCGGATGCTTCAGTCGATCGGTGAGCTGGAGCCGCGTTTCCGAAAGAGCGGGCAGCAGCAGCTTCTCCTCGAGACACTGCTCGTACGTTTCGCGTTGCTGGACCGGGCTGTGGAACTCGAGGATGTCCTGCGCTCGATCGGGACCGGAGTGGCGGGCGGTGCACCGCCGTCGGGTTCCGGAGGCTCTGGCGCGCGTCGCAACGCGGGCGCCGCGCCGCCGATGCCCGAGCCGAGCACTCCGATTCGGCGAGATGCTCAGCCGAGCGTGCGAACAGAGGGCTCCGTGGTGCGCATGACCCCAACGCCGGCGACGGACCCGCGGCCGCAAGCGCGCCTGGAACGTGAGACGTTGGAGTTGGCCAAGATCGTCGGCCGATGGGATGATCTGGTCGAGCGCATGCGTGCCGGCGGCAAGCCGATGTTGGCCACCGCATTGATGCACGCGAGCGCGGTGGCCGTGACCGCGGACGGTGTCGTCGCGATCGAGTTGGACGAGCAGAACGACATCTACGCCCATGCCGTCAATTCCGCTCGTGCTGACATCGTTGCGGCGCTCGGCGAGTGGTTCGACGGAATTACGCGCGCCGATCTGAGACGACAGGATTCAGCGCCGTCCGCGCCGCCAAAACGCCTCACGGACGAGATGGTTCGCGCGGAACGCATCGCGTCGCTCAAACGACGGGATCCGGTCCTGAGCGCGGCGATCGACGCGCTCGATCTCGACGTCGCGGACTAGCCCCTGCCGCGCGACGCTCGGTAGCTTTTGATCGACGCACCCACGCGTCGACGACGCCATTTGCCCATCGGTTTTTCCCCATGCCCGATTTCATGAAAATCCTGCAGCAAGCGAAGGACATGCAGGACCGTTTTCAAAAAGTGCAGGAAGAGCTGCAGCAGCTTACGGTCTCAGGGTCCGCCGGAGGCGGAATGGTGACGGCCGACGTGACCGGCACCGGCCAGATCAAGAAGATCAAGCTGGATCCCGGCGTGGTGAATCCGGCCGACATCGAGATGCTCGAAGACCTGGTCGTCGTGGCCGTCGCCGACGCGCAGCAAAAAGCCCAGGCGGCGGCGCAGGATCACATGGGGAAGGTGACCGGGGGCCTCAACCTCCCGTTCAAGCTGCCCTTCTAAGCACGCTCCATGTCGGCGATCGAGGACCTGGCGACTGAGCTGTCGCGCCTCCCGGGCATCGGCCGAAAGACCGCGCTGCGGCTGACGTATCATTTGTTGCGGCAACCCGTTGACCAGAGCCGCCGTCTGGCCCACGCCCTGCTCACGCTCGGCGAGCGCGTGCGCCCATGTGCGCGGTGCTTCAACCTCACGGAGGACGACGTGTGCTCGATTTGCCGCGACCCTCGCCGGGACGCGACGACCATTTGTGTCGTCGAGCAGGCGTCGGACATCGGGGCAATCGAGCGTTCGGGCGAATTTCGCGGCCTGTATCACGTGCTCGGCGGTCGTCTGTCGCCGCTGGACGGGGTGGGCCCCGGCGACCTCACGATCGCGCCGTTGGTGGAGCGGATTGGCAGTGGAGGCGGCGACGTACACGAGGTCATTTTGGCCACCAACCCGAGCCTCGAGGGTGAGGCAACGGCGCTGTATGTCCAGGGCCAGCTGGCGGCGCATGGGGTCAGCGTGACCCGCATCGCGCGGGGCCTCCCCGTCGGGGGAGACCTGGAATACACAGATGGAGTGACGATCGCCCAGGCGCTGGCGGCACGGCGGTCCATGTGATGACGAGAATTCACCCTACGGCGGTGACGGCGGGCTTCCTTGGCGGTCTAGTACTGGGGGCCGTCGTCTGGAGTACGCAGATCCGGCGGTCGCGCCGCGAGTTGTTCAGCAAGAATCCCGTTCGGCGGTTCGCCGCTTTGGGATATCTCGGCGGGCAACCGGGGCTCGAGACGGCCCGCATACTCACAGACTATATCGGCTGGGAACGCGACGTGACGCTCAAACGGCGCGCGCAACGACTCCTACGCCGAATGCACGCACACTTCGACTAGGAATCCCACAGCACATGCCCGTGAGCGCGTCGAGTTGGTCGTTTACCGAAGACGATTTTGGCGCGATCACGAAGGCATTGGAGCGGTTCCTCGCGGATTGCAACGCCCGCTGCGCCCTCCTCGTCGATCGCACCGGCCAGCTCGTCGCCACCGTCGGCCAACGCCCGGACTTCGATCCAACCGCGTTTGCGACTCTCACCGCCGCCGATTTCAGCGCCAACGACCAGCTCGCGAAGCTGATCGGAGAGAACGATTTCAACTCACTCTTTCATCAAGGCGAAAAGGAGTCGATGTATCTCGCGGACGTCGCGCGCCGCGTCATCCTCGTCGTGTTGTTCGACAGCCGAACCACGCTCGGCCTCGTCCGAATCAAGATGCGACAGACCGTCGTCGAGCTCACCCAACTATTCGAGATCGTGTTCGCCCGCGGTGGTAGTGCCGAGGCGGTGCCGAACATTCTCGCCGGGGCCGACGACGAAATCGACAAGCTGTTCCAGTAGGAGACGCAGCCATGTCGATGATCAACTACGCGTCGCGCGAGATCAACTGTAAAATTGTTTACTATGGCCCGGGGCTCGGCGGCAAAACGACGAACCTCGAGCACGTCTACGGCAAGGTGCAGCCCGACACGCGCGGGAAGCTCATCTCGCTCGCCACGGAAACCGAACGGACGCTTTTCTTCGATTTCCTTCCGGTCGACCTCGGGACGATCCGCGGCTTCAAGACCCGTTTCCATCTCTACACCGTGCCGGGACAGGTCTACTACAACGCGAGTCGCAAGCTGATTCTGAAGGGCGTTGACGGCATCGTGTTCGTCGGCGACTCACAGGTCGAGCGCATGGAGGCGAACCAGGAGGCCATGCAGAACCTGTACGACAACATGGCCGAATACGGGTACGACCTGACGACCATGCCCTTCCTCATCCAGTACAACAAACGCGACCTGCCGAACGCCGCGTCCATCCGCGAGCTGCAGGCAGCCCTCAATCCCGGATGGGAGGTCAGCGAACAGGCGCGGATGCGTCCGCTGGCCGACCCGGCTCATCCTGGCGAGCAACTCGTCGAACAGTTGCCGACCGGCGAATGGATCGAGCGGGCCCCGTATCTGGAAGCGGTCGCGGTGAATGGCGAAGGGGTTTTCGAGACTCTGAAGGCGGTCAGCAAGCTGGTATTGAAGTCGCTGGCATAGGCGGCTCGGCGGCTCGGCGGCTCGGCGAGTCGGGGCGCGGAGACTTGGCGGCTCGTCGCGCGCGTGCCTCTCAGGTTAGCTTCTGGCTAGACGCCCATGAGCAGCCAGCTCGACCATCGCGGACGCCGCGTGCCATGAACCTCCCGAACGCTCTCACCGTCGGGCGGATCGTGGCTACGCCGTTGATCGCCGTCCTCCCGTTCTCGAGCTCATGGCAGTTGCGTCTCATGGCCTTCGTCTTGTTCACGCTCGCCGGGATTACGGACTACGTCGACGGCCGGTTAGCGCGCTCGCGAAAAGAAGAGACCGACCTCGGCCGATTGCTCGATCCCCTCGCGGACAAGGCGCTGCTCATCGGCACGTTCGTCCCGATGTACCTGCTCGCCGACGACTTTCCGTTCGAGACGCCATGGGGGAAGGTCGGGCTGCCCTTCTGGATCGTCGCCGTCGTTCTGGGTCGCGAACTCTTCATGACCGTGTTCCGGCAGATGGCCGCGCGTCGCGGCGTCGTCATCGCGGCGATCGGCCCGGCGAAATGGAAGACCGGCTTTCAGCTGATCTGGCAAGGATCCGCCTACTTCTGGTTCTTCGCCGCGACGCTCGCCGCCGCGCAGCAGTGGAACAATGACGCGTGGCACGGATTCGCGTTGTTCAACGGGACGGTGGGCACGCTCATGATGACGGCAGCCGTCGTCCTCACCGTTTACTCTCTCGTGCTCTATCTGCGAAGCTTCGGAAGCATCTTCGCCGCGTCGCCGTCGAAGTGAGCACGTCCGTGAACGACAATCGCTCGACGACGGTCGAAGTCATCACCATCGGTGACGAGCTTCTGCTCGGCTTCACGATCGACACGAACGCCGCGCACCTCGCGCGGGAGCTTGCGTCGATCGGAGTCCACATCGCGCGACGGACCACCGTGGGCGATGACGCGGCGGCGATTTCGCGCGCCGTCGCCGAAGCGCTCGAGCGGAGCCGCGGCGTCATTACGACCGGCGGTCTCGGGCCAACATCCGACGATCTGACGAAACCGTCGATCGCCGCGCTGTTCGGGCGCGAGATGGTGCTCGACGAAGCACATCTCGTCTGGATGGAAGAGCGCTGGCGCGCGCGTTTCAATCGTCCACTCCCGACGACGAACCGTGCGCAAGCCATGTTACCGGCGGGCGCGGTGAAGCTGGACAATCATCACGGATCCGCGCCCGGGATCTGGCTCGAGGACGAGCGCGGCCGGTGGGTAGCCATGCTGCCCGGTGTGCCGCGCGAGATGCGCGGAATGCTCGCCGACACATTGCTTCCGCGAATCAAGGAGCGCGTCATCAGCGATACCGTCGTGCAGTCGGTGACGATTCGCACGACTGGCGTCGCCGAGTCATTGCTTGCTGAGCGCATCGAGACGATGGAGCGCGAGACGGGTCCGTTGGGCGTTACCCTGGCGTACCTGCCGTCGATCGCCGGCGTCGATCTTCGGCTCACCGTACGAGACGTGCCGCAAGACGTCGCGAACGACCAGCTCTCTCGAGCCGCCGCGCGTCTTCGTGAGGTTGCGGGCGAGTGGATCTACGGTACGGGCGACGACGACCTTGCGGCGATCGTCCTCGATCTCTGTCGCGCGCGGCACCTGACGATCGGAGTCGCCGAGAGCTGCACCGGCGGATTGCTCGGCGCGCGATTGACGGCGGTCAGTGGCTCGAGCGACGTGGTCCGCGGGGGCGTGATCGCGTACGACAACGCGGTGAAGCGCGAGCGACTCGGCGTCGACGAGAGCGCGCTTCGCCAGCATGGTGCGGTGAGCGAAGAGGTCGTGCGACAAATGGCGCGCGGGGCGCGTGAGGTCACCGGCGCCCGCGTTGGACTGTCCATCACCGGCATTGCGGGACCGACCGGCGGCACACCGGAAAAACCCGTGGGCACCGTCTGGATGGGGACGGACGTGGAGGGAGTCGTCGAGGCGCGGCTGCTTCGTTTGTGGGGCGACCGCTACGAAGTTCGCGAGCGCGCCGCACAATGGACCCTCGAGTTCCTACGCCGCCGACTGCTTGAAGCCAAGCCGCTGCCGGAACGGCAGCCGTAAGGGGCATGGCCGTTGCACCCCACCTGCGGCGTCACCAACATTCAGCGATGAAGAAGCGTCACGACAAGAACGAGTTCGACCCCGCTGCCGGAGACGGCGGCCCCGATTCGGCCGACGCCTTTGCGCGCGGCGCTCGCGATGAATATGACGACGGTCTCGGGACGGCCGAGCCACCCGCGCCCGAAGCTGACGCGACCGGCGTCGACGGAAACGACGCGACCGGTGTCGTCGACAATCCGCCCAGCGGCGGGTTGCAGCAGCGTCTCGCCGACCAGCAGGATCGCTATCTGCGCTTGGCGGCCGAGTACGACAACTACCGCAAGCGGACGACGCGTGAGCGCGGCGAGCAGACCGCGCGCGCGCAGGCCGACCTCGTCAAGCAATTGATCGACGGCCTCGACGACCTCGCGCGTTTCGCGCACGTCGATCCCGCGTCGACCGATGCGGTCACGCTCGTGAAGGGCGTCGAGATGGTGGAAAAGAAGCTCCTCAAGTCGCTCACCGGCGCCGGTCTCGAGGTGATCGATCCGATCAACCAGTCGTTCGATCCGACGGTCCACGAGGCGGTCGCCACGGAGCCGGCGCTGTCGCCGGAAGACGACCACGTCGTCTCGCGCGTCTATCAGGCCGGCTACCGATTCAACGGGCAGCTTCTGCGCCCGGCCCGCGTCGTCGTGAAGCAGTGGAACGGCTGAGCACGTACTGACGATATGGCCCAGACGAAGGACTATTACTCGGTCCTTGGAGTTCCGGCGTCCGCGAAGCAGGACGAGATCAAAAAGCAGTATCGCAAGCTCGCCGCGAAACACCATCCCGACAAAAACCCCAATGACCCGAAAGCCGCCGAGCGCTTCAAGGAGATCTCGGAGGCCTATCAGGTCTTGGGCGACGCCGACAAACGCAAGCAATACGACCAGATGCGACAGCTCGGTGCGTTCGGCGGCTTTGGCGGCTCGGGACAACGCCGCGGCCCGCAGCCGGGCGGTGGGTCGCCATTCGGTGGACCCGGAGGGCCAGGGGCACAATCGTTCCGCTTCGAGGACCTCGGCGACGTCGGCCTCGGCGGGCTCGGCGACCTATTCAGCTCGATGTTTGGCGGCGGAGCCGGCGGCGCTCGGAACGCTCGATCACGCGGACCGGAACGCGGGCAAGACGTCGAGTCGCAGCTCTCGATCCCGTTCCGCACCGCTGCCCTCGGCGGCAAAGTGCCGATCGAGCTCGAGGTCAACGAGGAGTGCTCCACCTGCCACGGCTCCGGCGCGGCACCGGGGGCGAAGGTCTCCACCTGTCCCGAGTGTCAAGGACGCGGAACGATCTCCTTCGGCCAAGGCGGTTTCGCTGTTCAGCGCCCGTGCCCGATGTGCCTGGGGAAGGGGACGGTTCCAAGCGAACGTTGCCCAACGTGCGGCGGGTCGGGCGAGGTTCGCTCGAAGAAGAAAGTGGCGATCACCGTTCCCGAAGGCGTCGACAGCGGAACGAAGATTCGTCTCAAGGGCCAGGGAGCGCGCGGCAATCGCAACGGACCGCCGGGCGACTTGCTGATCACCTTCCAGGTCGAGCCCGACCGGTTCTTCCGTCGCGAAGGTCTCGACGTCGTGGCCCCCGTTCCGATCAACATCGCGCAGGCGACGCTCGGATCGAAGATCAACGTCAAAACGCTCGACGGAAAGAAGGTGACGATCAAGATCCCGCCGGGCACCGCGAACGGAAAGCGCTTTCGCGTGCGAGGGCAGGGCATCAAGCGGGACGATCAGCGTGGCGATTTGATCGTGGAAGTCCAGGTCCGGGTGCCGGAGAAGCTCACGGAAGAGCAGGAAAAGGCGATGAAAGAATTCGCCGAAGCGAGCGGAATGAAATACTGACTGCGCGTTTGTTACGGCGCGGCTGCCGAACTTCGCGGCTGCCGAACGGCGCGGCTGCCGAACGGCGCATGATCTTGGGGCTGGGAAAGGCGGTGATGCGAACTGCGCGTGTTCGGTGGCGTTCGTTTGTCGGAGTCGCTGTACTCTCGGGCATGGCAAACCATCGGAACCTTGCAGTGCTCGACGCCGCCGATGTAGTCGCGGATGAAATCAATCGACTGATCGACGCGAGTCCCCGGCGGTTGATTCACGTTCAGCAGCTCCGAAAGTCCGCCCAGTCGATCGCGGCAAATATCGTGGAGGGATTTGGGCGTGGACCCGGGCGAGAACGGGATCATTCGCTCCGCATTGCGCGTGGAGAAGCCGAAGAGACAATTCGGCATTTGAGAGCGAATTACGAAACCAGTCGAATCACGAAGGCCGACTATTGGCGCCTACGCAATCGTCTCGCGACGATTGTCCGGATGCTCTCATCGCTCCTGCGGGAGCCCAGCTCCAACAACCCTGATCCCGCCGCGGACAATCATCCAGACGCCACGTCGGCGAACGATCGAGACGCCACCGGTAGCTGATTCTGCGTTGTACTCGCAGTCAGCCAATGCGCCGTTCGGCAGCCACGCCGTTCGGCAGCCGCGAAGTTCGGCAGCCGCGAAGTTCGGCAGCCGCGTGTCCAGCATTTGCGCAGTCCGCGGTAGTCCTATGCCGCGCGAACTGGTAATTGCCTCTTCCCCCCCTCTATCACCCCTCCCCCGAGCACTGTCTCTCCTTCGTACAGCACCACTGACTGTCCGGGCGTAATCGCCGCCACCGGCTCATCGAGCGCCAGCTCGATCTCTTCGCCGTCCAAGCGAACGATCGTCGCGCTGACTGTCGGCGCACGATGGCGAACTTGAACGCCCACTACGGCGCCTACGTGTGGCGCATCCACGAGCCAGTTCAGGTGACGCGCCGTGAGTCCGCGCCCGAGTAATTCGGCGCGCGGTCCAATCACCACTGCGCGATCTGCCGGCCGAATTCCCACGACGAACATCGGCTCGCGGAATCCGCCTGGCAGCCCACGACGCTGGCCGATCGTGAATCGGGCGTGTCCGTCGTGCGTCCCGACTGCCGTTCCATCCGAGAGGAGAAAAGGTCCAGCGGCGAGCGATGAAGCATCGGCGCCGAGGCGCTGGCGAATCACTTTCGTGTGATCGCCGTCCGGAACAAAGCAGATGTCCTGACTCTCACGCTTTTCCGCCACGACCTCGAGGCCGAGGCGGTGAGCGACCGCGCGGGTCTGCGCCTTCGTCTGCGATCCGACTGGTAGAATCATGCGGCCGAGGACCGCGCGGTCGATCCCCCAGAGGAAATACGACTGATCCTTGTTGTGATCGAGCCCGCGATGCAAGACGCCGTCGACGACGCGCGCGTAGTGGCCGGTCGCGATCCATCGTGCGTCGATCGCGTTCGCCTTGGCAACCAGGTCGCGGAATTTCGTGAAGGTGTTACAGCGGACGCACGGAATGGGCGTGCGGCCTTCGGCGTACTCGCGGACGAAGTCGTCGACCACGTCCCGCCCGAACGCGCTCTCCAAATTCAACACGTAATGCGGCACGCCGAGCGCGTGACAGACACGTCGCGCGTCATTCACCGAATCGAGCGAGCAGCAGGGGCGGTCGGGAAGATCGCCGTCGTGACAGAACAGCTTCATCGTCGCGCCGACGACGTCGTATCCCTGCTCGACGAGCAATGCGGCGGCAACGGACGAATCCACTCCGCCCGACATTGCGACAAGGACGCGCTCGCCGGCAGCCATCGTTCGTCAGTCCGCGGCGGCCGCCGCGCTCGCGCCGCGTACCTTGGCAATGAGCGCCGGGTAAATCTCTACGACCCGATCGATCGCGGCCTCGGTGGTGAGCGCCCCGACGCTCATGCGAATCGCGGCAGACGCGAGCTCGTTCGACACGCCCATCGCGCTGAGCACGTGCGACGGCGACACACTTCCGCTCTGACAGGCGGAACCCGCGGAACAGCCCACGCCGCGTAGGTCGAGCGCGATCAGCATCGATTCGCTGTCGGTCCCGGGGACCGAAATGTTGACGATGTGTGGCGCGCGCGGAGCCCCGCGGCCGTGAACGACGGCGTCGGGGACGCGCGCGACAATCCCAGCCTCGAGGCGGTCGCGGAGCTGTTCGAGTTGCCGCCAATGCGCCTCACGCTCGGCGACCGCGAGCTCCGCGGCGCGGGCGAATCCGACAGCGGCGGCCACGTTTTCGGTTCCCGGGCGGCGGCCGCGATCCTGCGTGCCCCCGTGAAAGAGCGGCTCGATCACCGTGCCGCGTCGAATGAACACGGCGCCGATTCCCTTTGGCGCGCCGATCTTGTGCCCCGAGATCGTGAGCACGTCGAACGGGACAGCCGACGCGTCGATCGCGACATTCCCGAATGCCTGTACCGCGTCGGTGTGAAAGAGCACGCCGACGCTTCGGGCGTGCCGGGCGAGATCGTCGATCGGCTGGATCGTCCCGATCTCATTGTTGACCCACATGACCGACGCGATCGCGGTATCGTCCCGAACCAGCTCGCGGAACGACGCCACGTCGACCACGCCGTCTCCGCGCACAGTCGTAAAGCGCTCCTCAGCGCCTTCCTTGCCCGCCTGGTGGACCGCTCCAAGCACTGCCTTGTGCTCGATGGGCGTGCTGGTGACGGCGTGCCTTCCGCTGCCCTTCAGTGCCCGCCAAGCGCCCAAAATGGCGATGTTGTCGGCCTCGGTCCCGCCCGAGGTGAAGCAGATCTCGTCCGGGCGCGCATGTAGACACTGGGCCACTCGCTCACGGGCCTCGTCGAGTGCCGTGCGGGCATCCCGACCCCACCGGTGCGTGCTCGAGGGGTTACCGAACCGTGGCCCGTAAAACGGGATCATCGCCTCGAGGACCTCCTCGCGGACGGGTGTCGTGGCAGCGTGGTCGAGGTAGATAGGTTCAGGCATGACAACAATATAGGGCGTTTCAGCGCACCACGCTAAGGCTCGGCGGCCGGCTTTTTGGCGCCGAAAAACTGGGCGCGGACCTCCCACAATTTCGGGAAGAAACGCTGGTCGATCGTGCGCATCAGGTACCGCGAACCGAGCGTACCCCCGGTACCCTCCGTCCGCGGGCCGATGATCCGCTCCACGAGCTGAACGTGCTTGAATCGCCACTGGGCGAACTGCTGCTCGTACTCGAGCAGGGCTTCGGCCAGGAAGAACAGCATCCCAGGACCGGGGCCGAGGTAGAGGTCCTCGAGCTTGGCGCCGGCGCCGTCGAGCAGCCGCAGGAAAAGATCCTGAAGCGTCGGACGCTCGAGAACGCGTTGAACGAGCGGAGGAATCGGCCCATGCTCCTCGAGCGCTCGCATGAAATGCTCGTCGCGCAGCCCGGACGCGGCCTCGATCGCGCGAAACTGAATGCTCTGTGCCCCGCTCGACGTTCCGAGAAAGGTGCGGAACTGCGCGAAATGCTGCGGCGGAAGCGCGCTGAGCGACGATAGTTGCTCCGATACGATCCGCATCAGCGTGTTCACTCGCTGCACGCGCCAGAGTGCCTGACCGACCTCTCGTGCTTCGAGCGCGGTGACCAATCCGTCGAGGTCGTGCAAGATTGCCTTGAACCACAGCTCGCTCGCCTGATGCACGACGATGAAGAGCAACTCGTCGGGGTGCTCGGGCCGGGACAGCGGTCGCTGCAGTGACAGCAGCTCGTCGAGCGAGAGATAGGTCCCGTAGGTCACGTCGTCGCTCAAAACGTCGACACCTCGAGCGACAGCACGTCGTCGACGGCCATCACTTCCGTCGTGTAGTACGGCTCACCGTAACGCTTGCGAATGAGCGTTCCATAATAGGCGGCGTAATGTCGCACGACGTCCTCGAGCGGTTCGCCGTTCGGGTAGACCTCCCCCGCCTGCTGGATCCCCTCGAACTGCGAGCGATAGCATCGGATCGCCTCCAACTTGAGCTCGAAGACGTCCGAGATATCGACGACGAACGTCGGGCGCACCGGGTCGTGCCGATAGGTGAGACAGTGCAGGATCTTGAACGGCCGATGTTTTGGCAAATCCGGTGCGAGCTTGGCCAGTCCGGACACGAATGACGCATCGCGAACCAGCTGCGCGGTGACGCGATGGTCGGGATGGCGGCCCTCGAGCGCCGGCGCGATGACCACACGCGGCTGTAGTCGCCGGAGGACGCGGGCCAGTTTCTCACGCGTTTCCGGATCGTTGACGATCCCCGCGTCCGGAAGCCCGAGATTCTCACGCAGCGTGACACCGAGTGTCTTCGCCGCCTGTTCCGCCTCAGCGGCGCGAACCTCAGCCGTTCCTCGGGTACCGAGCTCGCCGGCGGTGAGGTCGAGGATTCCGGTCCGATGCCCGGACCGGGCGGCCCTGGCCAGAGTACCGCCGCACAACAGCTCGACGTCGTCGCGGTGCGCGGCGATCGCGAGAAGGTCGACTTGTGACATGCGGTGGAAAGTAGTCGGACCGGGAACGGCGTAAACTCGGCGACTCGGCGACTCGGCGAACTACTCGTAGCGCAACGCGGCGACCGGATCCAATCGTGACGCCCGGATTGCCGGTAGCATCCCGAAGACCACTCCCGTGATGGCGCTCGCCGCGAGCGCCGATATGACCGACGAGAGCGGCGTCGACGCCGGAATCGACGGCCAGGCGGTGCGAACGAGCACCGTCGTGCCGAAGCCGAGCATGAGCCCCACGGCCGCGCCGAACGCTGTCAGTGTCACCGCCTCGACGAGGAACTGCCAGAGGATCGTCCATCGCGTGGCGCCAAGCGCCTTACGCACGCCGATCTCGCGTGTGCGTTCGGTGACCGAGATCATCATGATCGCGATCACGCCGATGCCGCCGACGAGCAGGCCGACGGACGACAGCGCGATCCCGACGACGAAGAATGTGCCGAAGAGCTTGTTGTACGTCTCGAGCAGCTTGTCCTGCGTGACCACGGCGAAGTTCGTCCGATCGCGAGGCCGCAGGCCGCGGTGCGCGCGGAGGTACGCCGTGACTTCGTCCGTCGCGTCCACCACGTTCACCCCTTCACGCGGACGTACGATCAGGTTGTTGCCTCTGACCCACAGGTTCATGTGCCGCCGGCCCGTCTCCAGCGGGATAATCGCCTTCGGCGAGTCGCCGCCGCCGGCCGACGTCGGCGTGCCCATCGGACTCGCCGTGTAGTGATAGAGGCCGATCACCTGAAACGGGCGTCCGTCGATCGTCACGGTCTTGTCGATCGGATCGGAGTCGCCGAACAGCGATTGCGCCAGCTTGTCGTTCACGACAACGACTTGCGCGGCGTTGTTGTACTCCGCCTGGGTGAAGCTTCGACCGGGGAAAATGTCGCCGCCATCGACGTCGGTCCAATTCGCGGAATAGTACTCCACGCCGGCGTTGAGCGATCGATCCTTGTACTTGAACGTGTGGCCGTTGGCGACGTGTTGCGTCACGGCATAGATCGACGAAAGCGACGCGATGCCGAGCGCCTCGTCGTTCGTGATCGCCGGATTCCGCCGGTCCGGGCAGGAGTTCGGATCGCTCGGATCACAACTCTGGAATCCGGAGATCGGGCGGCGATAGACGAAGAACGAATTCGGACCGGCGGCCGCGACATCCCGGGCGAATGATTCGTTGACGCCGCGCACGACGGACGACAGCGCGACCACGACGAACACGCCGACGGCGACGCCGAGGATTGTCAGCGCCGCGCGTCCCTTGTTGGCGCGGATCGACTCGAGCGCGATCGATACGCCCTCGACGGCGTGCAGCAGAATCGCGAAGAATCTCATGTCTCGTGACGCAGCGCTTCGATGGGATCGAGGCGCGACGCTCGCCGAGCCGGATAGACGCCGGACAGGATCCCGACGACCGTGCCGAGCAGCGTCGCGGCGACCAGCGACCAGGGCGCGACGGCCGCCGGCAGCGGCGTCTTCCAGGCGACGAGCTTCGCCGCGGTGATCCCGAGCGCGATGCCGATCATCGCCCCGATCGTGCTCAGCGTTGCCGCCTCGACCAGGAACTGACTCAGGATGTCACGCCGTCGCGCGCCGAGCGATTTGCGGATTCCGATCTCGTGCGTGCGCTCGGCGACCGAGACGAGCATGATGTTCATGATCACCATCCCGCCGACGATCAGGCTGATGCCGGGCAGCGCCGCGCCGACGATTGTCATCGTCTGCTTCACGCGGTCGAAGAAGGCGAGGGCGGAGGCCGACGTCTCCATCACGAAGTTGTCCGGTTGCCCGGGTCGAAGGTGGCGATGCGCGCGGAGCGCCTCGCGAACGTCCTCCATCAGATCGTTCATCATCATGGAGTTCGTCGACTGCACGAGGAGTCCGCTGATGTCGCCGCGCGGGTTGGTCAGGCGATGGAGCGGCGAGTTGAATGGCGCGACGGCGAGACGGTCGAGCGATTGGCCGAACAGCGTCCCCTGATGCTCGATGACGCCGATCACCTGGTATGGAATCCCGCCGATGCGCAGCTCGCGTCCGACGGGATTCAAGTTCGGGAAGAAGTACTTCGCGACTTCGTCGCCGATGACGACGACCGGCGTCCCGAGCTCGTATTCCTGCGGCGCGATCGTCCGGCCCGAGGCGAGGTCGTACTTCTTGATCGTGAAGTAGTCGCCGTCGACGGCGTGGGCTTCGACGGTGCGCGGCCGTGAGTACGTCGACGACGCCATCGGCCCGCCCTGACTCTCGATCGCCCAGCGCGCCGCCCCGGGTATCACGCCGCGCACGAACGCAACGTCGGCGGCATAGAAGCGCGGGCGCCGCTGCCACTCCAGCCACTCCTCGCGCGTCGTGTTGTTGCCGAACCAGGGATAGCGTCGGAGCGTGAACGTGTTGGCGCCGAGAATGCGACCGGCGAAGTCGTCCTCCATGTACTTGCCCATCCCTTCGACGATCGACACGACGGCGATCAGGAAGGTCACGCCGACCATGACGCCGAGCAGCGTGAAGAAGCTCTTGAGTTTCTGCACGCGGATCTGGGCGAACGCGAGCCGAACGGCTTCTAGAATCGGCATTCTGCTGTCATCCCGAGCGAAGCGAAGGATCTACTTTCACGAGTTCGTGGCGAGATAGGGACAATAGATCCTTCGTCGCTTCGCTCCTCAGGATGACAGCCGCTATTCATACCTGAGCGCCTCGACCGGATCCAATCGCGACGCGCGCATCGCCGGCAGCATGCCGAACAGGACGCCCGTCACCGCGCTCGCGCCGAGCGCCGCGACGATTGCGAGAGGCGGAACCGAGGCCTTGATCGGGGTCGCGTGTTTGATGATCTCCGCGACGGCGCCGCCAAACACGAGCCCAATCACCGCGCCGATCGCCGTCAGCGTCACGGCTTCGACCAGGAACTGCCAGAGAATCGTGACGCGCGTCGCGCCGAGCGCCTTCCGGACGCCGATCTCGCGCGTTCGCTCCGTGACCGAGATCATCATGATCGCGATGACCCCGACGCCGCCGACGAGCAGCCCGATCGCCGAGAGCACGATCATCACGAGGAAGAACATTCCGAAGATCTTGTTGTACGTCTCGAACAGCTTGTCCTGCGTGATGATCGCGAAGTTGTTGTCGGCGCCGGGACGCAACCCGCGGCGCGCCCGTAGCGCGGCGATGACGTCGTCCTGCGCTTCGTCACGGGTCACGTTCTCGCGCGGAACAATCGCGACGCCCACGCCGCCCAGCCCCGCGTTCAGTGAGCGATACGCCGTCTCGAACGGAATGATCGCTCGCGGCCGGTTGCCGCCCGTGAGGAAGCTCGCCTCATAGTGGTAAACACCGATGACGGTGAACGGAACACCGCTGATCGAAATGATCTTGTCCATCGGGTCCGAATCGCCGAACAGTCGCTTCGCCATCTCGTCGTTCACGATCACGACGCGTTCACCGTTGAGCTCTTCGCTTTCCGTGAAGCTTCGGCCGGGATAGAGATCGCCGGCGTTGTCCACGATCGTCCAGTTCGCGGTTTGCCCGATCACCTGTGTGCTGCTCAGCACGCGATCCTTGTATCGCACTTCTTTCGACAACCCGAGTCGCGCCGAGGAGGCGCGAATGGACGGAAGCTCACCGACCGCCTTCGCATCGGCGTACGTGAGCCGCGGATTGTGCCGCCACTTGCACGTGTCGTCCGAGCCGTCACAGGCCTCGAACGTGATCGGATAGCGGCTGAGAAAGAACGTCTTGGGGCCGGCTCGCTCGAAGTCGCGCGCCACGCTCGAGTTGATGCCGTGAATCGCCGCCGAGATCACGACGACGACGAACACACCGACGGCGACGCCGAGAATCGTCAATGCGGCGCGCACGCGATTCGACTTCAGCGAATCGAGCGCGATGCCGACGCCCTCGAAGAGACTGAAGATGCGGACCGAAATCTTCGACATCAGGTCTCCTGCCGCATCGCCGCGATCGGGTCGAGCAACGCGGCGCGGCTCGCCGGGTAAACGCCGGCGATCAGCCCCACACCCGCGCCGACCGCGACACCGACGACGACCGACCATAACTCCACGGCCGCGGGAAGCGGCGACACGGCGGAGATCAGCTTCGCGAACGCGATGCCGAGCCCGACGCCGAGCATCGCGCCAAGCGTGGCGAGGGTGGCCGACTCGACGAGGAATTGATTCAGGATGTCGCGCCGCCGAGCGCCGAGCGATTTGCGGATCCCGATCTCACGCGTCCGCTCCGACACGGCGACGAGCATGATGTTCATGATCACGATCGCGCCGACGACGAGACCGACGGTCGGCAATGCGATGCCCGCGACCACGAGATAGCCCTGCAGCTTGTTCCAGAACTCGAGGGCCGAGTCCGCCGTCTCCAGCGTGAAGTCGTCCTTCTGCGCGGGGTGCAAGTGGTGGCGGCCGCGCATCACGGCGCGCGCCGCCTCCATCGCTTCCTTCATGCCGGTTTCGTCCGTCGCCTGGATCACCATCTGGTCGATCACGCCGTGCGGATTCACCCAGCGATTGAGCGGGGATTTCTCGGGAGCGACGAGGAACTTGTCGAGCGAGATCCCGAACGCGCTCCCTTGCTTCTCGACCACGCCGACGACGGTGTAGGGAATGCTCTGGATGCGAACCTGGCGGCCGACCGGGTCCAGATTCGGAAAGAAGTGGTCGGCGACATCCTGTCCGATGACAACGACAGGCGAACCGAATTGGTATTCCTGCGGCGCGATGAGCCGTCCCTTGCTCACGCCCCACTTCTTGATGTCGAACCAGTTGTCGGACACCGTGATGCTCTGAATGCGGCGCGGCGTGCCGTACGGCGACTCGATGTTGAGATTGTCGCTGCTCTCGGTGGCCCAGAGAACTTCCTTCGAGAGGGCCGAGGCGACCGCCGGCACATCGGAATCCTGAATGCGCGGACGCCGGCGCCATTCGCGCTGCTCGGCCTCCGTCACGTCGCCCATCTGGATGTCCGGCTGCTTTCGCAGGTTGAAGGAATTGACCGCGATCAGCTTGCCGATGAGGTCGTCCTTCATGTAGCGGCCCATCCCTGACACGATCGAAACGACCGCGATCAGGAAGGTGACCCCAATGGTGACGCCAATAACCGTAAAGAAGCTTTTCAGCTTCTGCACGCGGATCGTGTCCCAGGCAATGCGAACGGCTTGAAGAAAGAGCATGAAAAAAAGAGGGCGAGGGGAAGACCCTCGCCCTACTACGGTGAAGATGTTGTTGATGTTACAAGCCGAGGCGCGACGTAAACGATTCGCGGCGCTCGTCGGTCGAAATGAGGCCGTCGCGCAGAACGACCACGCGGCGGGCGTGGGCCGCGATGTCCGGCTCGTGCGTCACCATGACCACCGTTTGACCCGTGGTCGCGAGGCTCTCGAACACGCGCATGATCTCTTCCGAGGTCTGCGAGTCGAGGTTGCCGGTCGGCTCGTCGGCGAGGAGAATCGACGGGTTGTTCACCAGCGCCCGCGCGATCGCGACACGTTGGCGCTGACCGCCCGACAGCTCATTGGGCCGGTGATCCATACGGTTCGCCAGCTGCACCTTTTCCAGCGCCTCGATCGCCCGGCGACGCCGTTCGTCGGAGCTGATGCCCGCATAGACGAGCGGAAGCTCGACATTGTGCAGCGCCGTGGCGCGGGGCAGGAGGTTGAACGTCTGGAAGACGAACCCGATCTCCTTGTTCCGCACGCGAGCCAACGCGTCATCGCTCATCGTCGAGACGAGTTGGCCGTTCAGCCAGTATTCGCCGGCGTTCGGTGTGTCCAGGCAACCGATGATGTTCATGAGCGTCGACTTGCCCGAGCCCGACGGTCCCATGATCGCCACATACTCGTTGCGCGCGATGGCGACGTCCACGCCGCGAAGCGCGCGGACGATTTCGCCACCCATGTCGTATTCGCGCTTGATTCCACGGGTCACGATCACCCACTTCGGATCGGGCGCCGCCCCATGCTGTCCTGTAACGACCAGCCGTTCAGCGGTAACGCCGAGCGGTGCTTCTACGGTGTTTTGACTCACGACTTGGTTGTCCCCGAATTCGGCTTTTTCGCGTCGACCTTGGCTTCGCGCACCAGCGCGCCGTCCTTGAGCTCGCGAATCGCTTGGTAGGTGCCGGCAACGATCTTCTCGCCGTCCTTGAGACCACTCAAGATCTCAAAGTGTTTCTCACCGGCGATCCCTACCTTTACGGCCCGGAAGGTCACTTTGTTGTCCGAACCGACGACGAAGACCCCTTCCACGTCCTTCTTGCCGATGTCCTTGGCGGGCTTGGCCTTGCCAAGGCCAACCGCCGTATCGCCCTGCTGCAGCGCCTGATTCTCACGCACGGTCAGGGCGATGATCGGCACCGACATCACGCTCGTCCGCGAATCCGTGATGATCTTGGCGGTGGCCGAGAAGTCCGGCCGCGTCTCCTTCGGTGCATTGAGCAGCTGGATCGTGACCTCGTAATCGACCGCCTGATCGGTGGTCGACGCCGTGGCTGCCTTCACCGAGCTGTTCGAGATCTTGGTCACCCGGCCGTTGAACGTCGTGTCCGGGAAGGCGTCGATTTGGACCTGCGCCGAATCGCCCACCTTGATGCGGGCGACGTCCGTTTCGTCCACCTTCACGCGGGTCTCGAGCACCGACATGTCGCTGATCGTGAGCAGCGTCGCGGCGTCCTTGTTGAACGTGCCCGGGACGGCCGTCTCTCCCTGCTCGACGGCAAGCCTCGTCACACGGCCGGCCATCGGCGCGTAGATCGTCGTCTTGGACAACGAGGTCTTCGCGTCACTGAGCGACGCGGTCGCTTGGTCCACCGCATGCTTCGACGCCTCGGCGAGCGCTGTGTTCACGTCCACCGCCGTGCGAAGCTGATCGAGCTGCTCGTCGGATATCAGCTGCGGATTCGTCTTCTTGATCGACGCCGAGCGCTCGAGGCTCTTCTTCGACTGCTCGAGATTCGCCTGCGACTGCGCGAGCTGCGCCTTGGACGAAGCCAGCGCTGCCTCGGCGCGCTGCACGTTGGCCTCGGCTTGAGCCGGATCGATCTGGAGCAGGAACTGTCCCTGCGTAACGATCTGGCCCTCTTTCACGGAGAGCTTCGTGATCTTGCCGCTCACGTCCGACGCGACGTCGACCTTGGTCTGCGGGCGAACTTGACCGCTCGCGGTGACTGAAGCGACGAGATCGCGCTTCTGGACCGCCTCCATCCGGACCTCGACGGCCTTGTTGCCCCGCTTGGCCGCGCTCATGCCGAGCACGGAGGCGGCGCCGACTATCACAATAATGCCGATCGCCAGCTTCGATTTCTTACCCATGGTTGTTGCTCAGCCTCAGCGAAGTGGACGTCCCACCGCGTTTTCGAGCGCGGCGAACGCCTTGTGATAGTTGTAAATCGCATCGACGCGGTCGCTCTGCGCGCGCTCGAACGAGCCGCGCGCGGTCGTGACGTCGAGGAATGTGCGTGAACCGACGCGATAGCTCTCTTCCGCGAACGCCAGCTCCTCGGCCGACTTCGCGGCATTCTGCTCCTGCAACGCCACCGTCTTGACCGCCGTCACGAGGTTGAGGTAGGCCTGTGTCACCTCGGTCGTCAGTTGGAGGCTGCGCGCCCGGACATCGTTCGAGGCGTTGTCGCGCGCGACTTTGGCCTGCTCGACCTGCGCCTCGCGCTGGTAGCCGTTGAACAGCGGCATCGACAGTGTCGCCGACACGCCGATCGGGTTCCGGTTGAACTTGAATGGGAACTGGTTGTTCGACGCATGGATCGCATCGATCTGCGCCTGCGACAACTCGCCGTTACCGCAGGTGAGACCGGGAAGTCCCGATCGCGTGCGGAGCGAATCGAGCGACAGACACGACCGCATCTGCGACGCCGCCGTGGCCTGTTGCTGCGCCACCGGGATGTCCGGATTGACGTACTCGAACGAGTTGCCGCCCCAGCCCGTGCCAAGCGACAGCGACGGCATGTACGCCGTTCGCGCCGCGCGCACGTTCATGTCTGCCGCGAACTCGCGCGACCGCCGCGCTTCGACATCGGGATTCACGCGGCGGGCGAGCGCCAACAACGAGTCCAGCGTGAAGCCCGGCTGGGCGATGGTGAACTTCGTGGTCAGTTGCGTGCCGGTGTCGCCGGCCACTCCCATGAACTGGAACAGGCGAAGCTTCTCGATCGCTGCCTGGTTGTGAGCCGTGAGGGAGGCGACCTGCGCCTGCCCCACCGCGACCTCGGCGGTGCGGACGTCGAGGATGGTGCCCGCGCCGACTTTCATTCGCGCCTGCGCCAGCTCGAGTTGCCCCGCCGCCGTCTGAACGAGCGTGTCCTGGAGCGCGGCCTGGGCCTGCTGCTGGAGCGTCGTGATGTACTGGTTCGTGATCTGGGCGCGGAGCGCCTCGGCCTGACTGTTCACGTCAGCTTCGGCCGCGTCCCGACTCGCGCGCGCCGACCGCGGCGCAAACAACGCCGCGCCGCTCACGTTGTAATTCAGATTCAAACGATACGAGGATTGGCGCGAATCGGCGTTTCCGCCGCCCAGCGCGACGCCCTGGAAGAACTGAGTACCGCCCTGCTGGTAGAGCGTGTTGAAGCTGACGCTGGAGCTCGGAAGGAGCGCCGAGTAGGCTTGGCGGACCGTCGACTCTGACGTACGAACAGCGTTCCTGATCTGTAGGAACTGCGCATTGTTCCGATGCGCCGTTGTGATCGCGTCCTCGAGGGTGAGCGAGCTGCCGGGAGCGCCGGCGGCCGGCTGTTGCGCGAACGCGACCTGGGCGGGAATCGCCAAGAGGGCGACGAGCGTCAACGAACGCATATGTCCTGAAATCCTATGGATGGGGGTTCTGCGGGGAGTACGGCGTGTGGGCGACCCGGGTTTCAGGTCGGCCGGATGGGACGAATGACGTGCGCGACGGCTCGTCGAGGCCGCCGACCAAAGGCCTGCGCGGCTACCTGGGCAGCTCTTCGCGAATCGCCTTGAGACCGGTCGACGTCTCGAGCCGCAACAGCCGCCCCGCGGAATCTAGCCAGAAGTCCCGACGAATCGGGCCTCCATTCATGACATAGTGGGTCGCCCTCGCCGGCTTGCCGCCGATCTCGATCGACTCCTGGCCCTGCGAGCCGACAGTCGCGGCCGCCGTTGCCCCCGTCCGCGGATTGATCAAGTGGACGCTTCCAGTCCGCTGTCCAACCGCGGCGAAATAGGCCAGGTGCACGAGGTCATCATCCACGATGATCGTCGCTGGCGCAGAAGGGTATTCGCGCATCGATTCGTCGCCGCGGCGATTCGAGCTCGTCGCGGAGAGACGGCTGCCGGCGCCCGCTACCCTCACTCTGAACAGCGTGTCCCGGCCCTCGAGGACAACCAACCCATAATCCGTCGGAAGCCCCGTGCTGTCCGCGATGAGCCTCGACGTAATTCTTCGGCTGCCCGACGTCGACTGCGCCGTGGCCTGAAGCAGGTCGTTCTCGGTGCGGGTGATCCGAAAACTTTCCGCGAACGGCGGTGCGCCCGGTTTGGTCACGGTGAACGTACCCTCGTCGACGATTTTCCCCCGTTGTGCCGGAGCGGCCGAGGGAAGGATGGCGACGAACAGCGCGAAGCAAACGGAACGGATGGGCATGGCAGGGTTATCTACCCCGAGTGGGCGGGGCTGTTCACGGCTCCGGTGGGGGGGCCACGAAAATCCGGTCCCGGATGCGGGCATGGATGCGTTCGTAGATGGCTCGACCCTTCTCGGCGGTCGCGAGGCTCGGACGGCCAATCGAGCCGGGGCTCCCGCGCGGGACGCGCAGCCACCCGCGCCGGTAACGTCGCAGCTCCTCCCGGGACATCATATAATCCTGGGCGACCTCGAGGTTGACGAGCTCAGGCGCAATGTAAAGCAACAACGAGGTATCGACTTCATCGCCGTGCATCGGCTCATCCTGACCGTTCAACAAATCGCTGAAATCCACGCCGAAGATGTCGACCACTCGCACGCGCGCGCCCGATGTGATCACGGTCGAGAGGGCTTCCAGATGCGGATCGTGCTCGTGAGCCGTCAATAGGATGAATTCGCGGACGCCGGTGGACTCCCACGTATCAATCAAATCGTTGAGCATGCGGTGCAGCGTCTTCTTGCGCAGCGAAGCGTTTCCAGCGAATCCGCGCTCCGTCTCGACATTCACGCCATATTCGACGGTTGGCGCGAGGAGCACACCTGCTTCGGCGGACAAATCGTTCGCCAGCCGCTCGACGATGATGCTGTCGGAGCCGAGCGGCAGATGCGGCCCATGCTGCTCGCAGGTGCCAACGGGAACGATGAGACGTGGGTCGCGCTCGATGATCGCGGCGACGTCGGCGGGGCGCATCTGCTTCAGGCGGCGCGGCGATGCGCCGCCCAAGGGAGGTTGAGTCATTTCGGGCGAGCGATCGGGAGACCAGGCGCGCGCGACGGAGGGTAACGTACGCCGTGCGCGTTGGGCATGGTGGGCCGTGGCGGCCGCGATTGCGCTGCTCGCGACCAGCCAGTGGCTGCATGCTCCGAGCGTAGAGTATCTGATCTCGTTGATCGTCGCTACCGCGGCGGCCGCCGTGGCGACGGCGTTCGTCGGCCGGTCGCAGCGATGGTGGGCTCTCTCGTGCGTCGTTGCGCTGGGGGTAGCGGCGGCGCTCGCGATTCCCGCGCAACGCACGCTTCTGCAGGTCCAGCACCGGTGGGACGACTGGCGCCGCGATGCCGCGCGGCGAGGGCTCGACGAGCTTCGGCAGGAGCTCGATGCCGCGTTAGCCTGGTCTTCGCGCGCCGTCCGCGACGCGCTGTCGGCGCCGCCGACCACTCGATCCGCCGCGTTCGACGCGCTCGAGGCGATCCCCGGGCGGCGCGCCGACCAAGGCATCGTGCTCCTCCAGAGTGAAAGCCCACTGGCGTGGGCGGGGACGATACAAGCTCCGGTTGATCCCACGGTGGCCGGAACGTCGATCGTCGCCACGCCGTTTTATCTCGCGCTGCAACTCGCCGAGCGTCGCGGGGACCTTCGGGCCATCGCCACCATCCTTCTGGACGCTGCCCCGCCGGCCGACCGTTTGGCGACGACGATCAATGCGCCGGTTGCCAAACGCGCCGGACTGCGCGGGCTCGTCTTCGTTCCGACCAGCGATTCCTCCGGCGGCGACGTCCTCCACTACACGATGGGCGGAGCGCGCGTATTCGACGTTCGCGCCATCTCCTATCAGCAAGGTGAGGTTGCGCAGCACACCAGCGAGGCCGTGCGCGGTCGCGCCGGCGTCGCGTTCGTCATCGCCCTCATCTGCTTCATCATCGGTGTGTGGCGCGGAACGCGCTCGGTGGGACAGCGCCTCGCCGCGCTCGCCGTCGGCCTCGCGTGCACGGCACTCGTTCCGCTGAGTCAGTACTCGAACCTGACGCGGTTGTTCGACCCGGCGATCTATTTCACTCCCGAAGGCGGCCCGCTCACCGGTAACGCCGGCGCGCTCGCCGCGACGAGCGCCCTCGCTTTCCTGTTCATCCTCGCGTTGTTCGGGCGAAGCGCGAGGCGTGTGTCACGATGGACTTCGATCGCTGCGATCGTCCTCGTCGCCGGGTTCGGTCCCTTCCTGTTGCGCGATTTGGCGCGGGGCGTCCAAGCGCCGATCCGCGGCGTCGACACCATGCTGTGGCTGATCTGGGAAGTCCCGCTGTTCCTGGCGGCCGTGTCCGTGTTGCTTCTCGGCGCATCCGCGGGAGCCAACGTGCTGGGAAACCGACGCGGCTTGCCGGCCTGGGTGGCGCCGACGCTTGCCTGCATCGCCGGAGTTCTTGCCCCGGTCGTTTGGCAAGCGCCCGGTCGGTGGCCGTGGTGGTATGCGCCAATTTGGATCGTCGCCATCGCCATGCTCGCGCTCAGCCGGCGGAGCCGATTCGTCATCCTCAGCGCATCCACCGTCGCGGCCGTCGGCGCGACCACGCTGGTGTGGGGACGTGCGGCCAAGGGGCGCGTCGAGGCCGCGGAGCGCGATCTCCTTGGCCTGAGTCGCGCCGATTCAGTCTCCGCGGCGCTTCTCCGCCGCTTCGGTCTGGATCTTCAATCCGGCGATGCGCCAATAAGTCGGCAGGCGCTGCTTCGTCTCTACGTCGCGTCGGACATCGCGTCGGCGGGCAATCCGATCGACATCTCGGCCTGGCCAACCGATTCTGGACCGGTCGCCGAATTCAAAACCTCAGACATCCCCGCGCCACGCATCGAGATTCAGCAAGCGGTGAGCAGCGCGCGTCGTACGGGAATGGTCATTATCGCGCCGGTCGCGACGGACACCGCGCTCGAGTTGGTGATGGCGGCGCCGTCGGTTGGCGGCGGCGTGACCGCTGCCGTGCTCGCGCCGAAGAGTCGTCTGTTCGATCCCGATCCGTTCGTTCGGTTGGTCGGACTCGAGTCCGACCTCGACGTCGAGCCGCCGTACACGGTGCGCCTTCGCGAGACCGGGGGCGCTGTCACTCCCGATACCGGTGGCGTGAGGTGGTGGCGCGAAGGCAGCGAGCTCCATGGCGACTGGAATGTTCCGACAGGAAATGGCGCCGCCGCCGCGCACGTTGAAGTGGAGCTCAGGTCGCTCGACGGGCTTCTACAGCGCGGCGCGCTCGTCGTGCTGCTCGACCTGACTGTCGTCGGTCTGCTCTGGTTCGCCAGCGTCGTCGCCGACGGTGGGGCCGGGCGATGGCTGCGAGCGCGACGCAGAACCTGGGGCAGAAGCTTCCGGGCCCGATTGTCGCTCGCCCTTTTCGCCTTCTTCGTCATCCCGGCGATGGCGTTCGCGGTTTGGTCATACAGTCAGCTGGCGACGGATGCGACGCAATCGCGCGCGCTCCTCATCAGCGAAACGCTGCGCGCGCTTGCTCCGCCATCGAACGCGGCGCGGTTGTCCGACGAAGGCGACCGTCTCGATACTCCGCTCCTCCTCTACCGGGGTGGAGAGCTCCTCGATGCGAGCGACGCACTCTATCACGACCTCGCGCCCATTGGTCGATTCCTGCCGGGAACGATCGAGCTCACGCTCACCGATCGCTCCGAGGAAACGACCACCTCCCTCGAGCGAGTGGACGGGGGAGTGGCGCTCTTCGGCTATCGCGCGTTCGTGACGCCGAATGGGTCGGCGGTGGTCGCCGCCCCGGCGCGCTCGGGAGACTTGGCGTTGGGCCGCCGACGTCGCGACCTGAGCGTGCTCGTGTTATTCGCGACCGCCGTAGGCGCGCTCGCGGCGCTATGGTTGAGCGGCATTGCCGCGCGACAACTGGCGCGGCCCATCGGTACGCTTCGCAACGCGGCACTGTCGATCGCCAGCGGCGCGCGAACCCCGCCGCTCGAGGGTGAACCGACCGTCGAGTTCAACCCCGTCTTCACGGCGTTTCGTCGGATGGCGTCCGATCTCAATGCCAGCCGCACCGCGCTCGAGGAGGCCCAACGTCGGACCGCGGCCGTGCTACGAAACGTCGCGAGTGGAGTTGTCGCGGTCGATACGGATGGCCGCGTGCTCCTGGCGAATCCGCGAGCCGAGGCGCTGCTCGGAACCCCGCTCGCAACGGGGGCGCCGTTCGACGGCGCGGCTGAGGGGGAGCGAAGGGGGGAGGGGGAATCGGTGAGTGGCGTGGTTCACAGTTTCCTTGGCTCTGGTCGCGACGACGAGGACTTCGCGCTCGCGCTTGGCTCGCGGCAATTGCGTGGCACGCTCACCAGGCTTGGACGCGGTGGCGCTGTCGTCACCATTGACGACGTCACCGAACTGGCGCGCGCGCAGCGCGTGCTCGCATGGGGCGAGATGGCGCGACAGGTCGCCCACGAAATCAAGAATCCACTGACGCCGATCCGGCTTGGTGTCCAACATCTCAAGCGCGCCCGCGCCGACAAACGCGTCGATTTCGATCGTGTGCTCGATCAGAACGTGACCCAGATTCTCGCCGAGATCGATCGGCTCGACGAGATCGCGCGCGCATTCAGCCGCTACGGTGCCGCCCCCGACGAACGCGCTCGCGCCGCCGCGATCGATGTCGCCGCGGTCGTGCGCGAAGTCGTCGCGCTCGAACGCATGGGTGAAGAGAAAGGGCCGGCGTGGATCGAGGAGGGAACCGACGCACCGGTCTTCGCGTTGGCGCGCGCCGACGAGCTCAAAGAGGTCTTGCTCAATGTGCTCGAGAACGCGCGTCACGCCGGCGCCTCACGCGTCGTCGTCCAACTGGCGACGAGCGTCGGCGACGACGACAGCCGCGTCGTCGAAGTCGTGGTGAACGACAACGGCCATGGGATTCCCGCCGAGGTGCTGCCGCGAATCTTCGAGCCCCACTTTTCGACTCGCACAAGTGGTAGTGGCCTCGGCCTCGCCATCAGCCGACAACTCGTCGAAGGTTGGGGCGGAACGATCGTCGTGGAAAGCGAGGCGGGGCGGGGCACCGCCGTCACGATCCGACTGCCGGCTGCGGGGTAGGGCGACCGAGGATTATTCGGTCGTCGTCTGTGCCGACCCCGCTGATCCGAAAATCCGCACGGTCTTGATGTTCACGAACTCGTGGATACCGAACGAGCTCAATTCACGACCGTAGCCCGACTTCTTGACCCCGCCGAATGGAAAGCGCGGGTCCGACGCGACCATTCCGTTCACGAACACGCTTCCGGCATCCAGCCCGCGAACGAACCGCTCCGTCTCGTCGTCGTCGCGCGTCCAAACCGCCGAACCGAGGCCGAAGCGTGATTGATTGGCCAGCTCCAACGCATGATCGGCGTCCTTCGCGCGCACGATGACCGCGAGCGGACCGAACGTCTCCTCTCGAAAAGCCGGCATCTCCGGCGTGACGTCGCCGAGCACCGTTGGTTGGTAGTAGAACCCGGCGCCGTCGCACGGATGACCACCGGCGAGCACCGTGGCTCCGGCGGCGATGGACCGCTCGACTTGGGAGTGGAGATCGTCGCGAATTTGCTTCGTGGCCAGCGGCCCGACGTTCGTGCGTTCGTCCATCGGATCGCCGACGACGAGGGCGCGGATCGCATCGACGAACGCGCGCGTGAACCGGTCCGCGACCGAATCGGCGACGATGAAGCGCTTTGCGGCGATGCACGACTGCCCGTTGTTGATCGTCCGAGCCGTCACCGCGGTACGCGCCGCCGCTTCGATGTCGGCGCTGGGCATCACGACGAACGGATCGCTGCCGCCCAATTCGAGGACTGTTTTCTTGATCTGCTTTCCGGCGATCGACGCGACGCTGCTCCCCGCGCCTTCGCTGCCGGTGAGCGTCGCCGCGGCAACACGGTCGTCCGTCAGCACGCGTTCAACGGCGTCCGAGCCGATGAGCAAACTTTGAAAGGCGGCGCCCGTCGCGCCGGCCTCCTCGAACAGTTGCTCCAGCGCGAGTGCGCACTGCGGCACGTTCGACGCGTGCTTCAGCAAGCCGACGTTTCCCGCGACCAGCGCCGGCGCGGCGAAGCGAATCACTTGCCAGAACGGAAAATTCCACGGCATGACCGCGAGCACGACGCCCAACGGCTCGAAGGCGATGAAGCTCCGCTCCTTCTCGGCGGCAACCGGTTGGTCGGCGAGGAAACGTTCAGCGTTCTCGGCGTAGTAGCGGCAGCCGATCGCGCACTTCGCCGCCTCCTCAACGGCCGACTTGTACGTCTTCCCCATCTCCAACGTCATGAGGCGCCCGTATTCGGCTTTGCGCTCCTCGAGCAGTTCGCCGGCTCGGCGCACGACCGCGGCGCGCTCAGTCAATGGCGCCGCGCGCCAGGCGCGGGCGGCTCGCGATGCTGCTTCGAGCTTGTCGTCGATCTCGCGGTCGCTGAGGGCGGGGAAGTTTCGGACGAGCTCCCCGGTTGCCGGATTAATTGTCGCGATCGCCATGGGTCGTTAACTCGGGAGCAGGGAGTCTCCCGACCATGCGACTCCCGCGCCATCGCCGCCGAACCACCGCCGCCACCAAGGCATCTGCCGCTCGCGCTCGAAGATCGCTTGCACCGCCGCACGCCATACCGCCTGCATCGCCGCCGCGTCCTCGAACCGGGCCTCGGGATCAGCGGATAGGCCGCGACGGAGCCAGTCCGCGATCTCCGGCGGGTATCCGGATAAATCCACATCCCCGCGAAGCTCGCGCGCCAGAATCGACGCGCTGTCCCTTTCCCCGAACGGCGGCGTTCCGCTCAGTGCAAAGGCGACGATCGCCGCGATCGAGAAGCAGTCGGCCGTCGCGTCCTGGTGCTCGCCGAGCAGTTGCTCCGGCGGCGCGAACGCGGGGGTTCCCGAGGCGCCAGCGGTCTCCTCGCCCGTGATGTTGGCGATTCCAAAATCCGCCAATCGCCAACGATGGTAGCGATCGATCAGAACGTTCTCGGGCTTCAAATCGCGATGCACTATCCCAGTCGAGTGCGCCGCGGATAGTCCACTCAGAATGAAATCCACCTGGGGCGCGATCTCGACCAGCGTGCGTGGCCCCGAACGCGCGACCAGCTCGGCGACCGAACCACCCTCGGCGAGCTCCATCGTGTACCACGCGATGTCGGCGCGGCTGTCCCAGTCGAAGATCGGCACGATCGCCGGATGCGCGAGCTGCGCCGCGAGCTTGGCCTCGCGTCGAAAACGGCTGACGACGCGCTCGTCGCGCGCTACGTGCGGGTGGAGCAGCTTGAGTGCGACCTCACGCCCGAGCGTGAGGTCGCGGACGCGCCATACCGAACCGAAGGATCCGGCGCCGAGCGCGGCCAACACCTCGTATTCGTCGGCCAGGACCCAGCGCAGCCGGGATTCCGGTGATTCGTTGGTGTGCAAGGTGCTCGGCTCGTCCCCGGCCAGCGACGTCATCGTTCGTCCACCGACGACCCGGTCCACGGCGCGGAGCATCGAGGCCATTGTCGGGAAGCGCATCGTCGGATCGCCGTTCAGCGAGCGATCGATGATCGTGGCGAGGGCCTGCGGGCAGTCCGGTCGTAGCAATTGAATTGGCGGCGCCCCGTTTGCCGGCGGCATCTCCCCGGTGAGCGTCGCGAAACAGGTCGCTGCCAACTGCCACTGATCGGTGTGCGCCGTTGGCGCCCACACACCACCGCCCCATTCGTGCGGGACCGGCATGAACCGAAAATCGGGCGATAGTCCGAACGGCACATCGCTCGATGGAAGCGCCCACTGCCACCCAATGATCCACAGACGCCCCATTGGAGTCGTCCAAACGGTCTCGGGCGAAATGCACCCGTGCACCGCGCCGAGATCGTGTAGGTAACTGAGCGCCGAGCCGATCTCGCGCAGCACGCGAACCGTGCCGGGAATGTCTTCCGTCCCGGTGCGGGACAAACGCGCGGCGAGCGTTTCGCCCGCGATCCAGCGTCGCAGGTAGCCCGGACCGCGTCGACTCTCCGAGAACGACGCCCAGTAGTGATACGTGGTCGGCATCGCCGGGTGGTTGCGATGGGCGAGCTGCCGCGCCTCCGACTCGAGCCACGTGTAATGCGCCGGATCGGGAGCGCTCGTCAGCGAGAGCGAGCGCCCGAGTGCGTCGATGATCTCCTGATAATGGCGATACTGCGTATGGAGCCCTTCAGAACCCCAGCTCCATCCGGGTGGTAGCTGCCAGTCGCGCAGATGCGCCGGCAGCTCGGAGCTCACCCGGTACATGCCGCTGGTCGCACTCATCGGCGGCCCGCGGCACGCGCCGCTACAACTTCGACTCGGATAGGATCTTCTCCGCCGCCGCCGCGAACTCGGGGACGAGTGCGACGTCGGGCAAAACGCTCACCTCAACTTGGCGGACGCCGAGTGGTGAGCCGTTCGTTTGTGGCGACGAGGCGAGTGAGGGGACGTGCAGCGTGACGGACACGACGCGCCACAGCGTGCTGGGTCGCGACATCTTTCCTGTTTCGTCGAGCGTGTCGAGCTGAATCACCTCGCCGCGCGCCGGAATCACAGTGCTCGCACACTCAGCGAGCATCTGATCCCGATCATGACGGACAACGCGCAAGGTGACCATCGAAACGCTCGCAATTGACGAAGACGCGGCACGACAAGAAGGTCGCGACGCAAGCCTAAACTATGTCGCAAGCCGGGGGTATGAAACCCTGTTGGTGGGTTATCGTATGGGGAGACACGGAGGCTCTCAATGTTCCACTTCTTCGGCTCGATGATTGGTCTCGCCATCGCCATTGCCGCGTCGATGGTCGGCTATTGGCAGGCCCGCCAGTTCACGCAAAACAAACTGCGTTTCGTGGACGGCGTTCATAAAATGGGCGTTCCCTTACTCGCGGGGCTCGGCGCGGCTCTGATCGCGACGCCCATCGTTTGGATCCTTCCCCTGGTCGGCACCGGAACGGCGCTCCTGTTTGGGCTCGGCGTAGCTCTGGGGGTCTCGGCCGGCGCGAAAGAGATCCGCAAGCGGATCGGAACGGGCTGAAGCACGGGTTTCGGGCTGGCGACGGTCGCGTCTCTTCGTCAGAATTCGCGAAGTCCCCGCCACCGCCCGGAGCCTCTGATGCGTTTCGTCGTCTCGGCCGTCGCCACGGCCGCGCTTCCCGCCCTGCTCGCCGCGCAAACGCAAGCCGCTGCGCTGCGCCCTGAGCAGCAACTCGCCCACGACATCTACAAAGAGCTGGTCGAGATCAACACAGCGGACTCCGTGGGGAGCACGACTGTCGCGGCCAACGCGGTCGCCAAGCGGCTGCGCGACGCCGGATTCCCCGAGTCGGACATTTTCCAGGGCGGCCCCAAGCCCGACAAGGGCAACATGGTCGTTCGCTATCATGGCAGCGGCGCGAGAAAGCCGCTGCTCCTGCTTGCGCACCTCGACGTCGTCCAGGCGCTCAAGACCGATTGGTCGCCGGACATCGATCCATTCAAGTTCACCGAGCGCGACGGCTACTACTACGGTCGCGGCACCGGGGACGACAAGGCGATGGGTTCGATCTTCATCGCCAACCTGATTCGCTATAAGAAAGAAGGCTACGTCCCCGATCGAGACATTATTCTGGCCCTCACGGCGGACGAAGAGGGCGGTGGGTCGAACGGCGTCCGCTGGTTGATCGCCAATCACAAGGAGCTGATCGACGCCGCCTACGCACTGAACGAGGGTGGCGGCGGCTCACTCCGCGACGGCAAGCCGTTCATCAATTCCATCGGCGCCGCCGAAAAGGTCTCGGCCAACTTCACGGTTTCGACGTCGAATCGCGGCGGCCACTCTTCGGTGCCGCGCGACGACAACGCGATCTATCAGCTCGCCGAAGCGCTCACGAAAATCGGGAAGTATCAGTTCCCGGTGATGCTCAACGAGGTGACGAAGGCGTTCTTCACGCGCACCGCCGAGATCGAGACGCCGGAGATGGCCGCCGCCATGCGCGCCATCGTGAAGAATCCCAGCGACGCGAAAGCGTCCGCCACGCTCTCGCGCGATCCGCGCTATCGCTCCATGCTGCGCACGACGTGCGTCGCGACGATGCTCTCCGGTGGCCACGCTCGCAACGCGCTCCCGCAGACCGCGTCCGCGAATGTGAACTGTCGCATGGCGCCGGGACATGATCCGGCGGACGTTCGCGCCGGCCTCATGGCGGCGGCGAACGATACTGGCGTGCAAGTGTCGCGCGGACCGGCGATGGAGCACGCGGCGCCGTCGCCGCTGACGCCGGAGATCATGCAGCCGGTGGAGAAGCTCACCCGCGACATGTTCGGCCCGAACGTCCTCGTCATCCCCACGATGGGAACCGGCGCGACGGATAGCAAATACCTGCGCGCCGTCGGCATCCCGGGTTACGGTATTTCCGGATTGATGGGAGATCCGAACGACAATCGCGCCCACGGCCGCGACGAGCGCGTGCTCATCAAGTCCTACTACGACAGCCAGGAGTTCCTCTACCGGCTCGTCAAGGAGTTGTCGACGGGTGCCAAAGTGGTGCCGTAAGGCGTTCCTTCGCGCGGGCGCGGCGTCCATCGTCGCGCTCGCGTGCGTGTCGAGCCGCGCGCTCTCCCAGGGTGTTCGGCAACAGGCCGACGCCTGGCGCGATGGCGCGAGCCACACCGCCGGCATGGTGGTCGTGGAGCCGGGCGTCCGGCTTCACTATCTCGACTTCGGCGGCCGCGGTCCCACACTGCTGTTCTTGCCTGGACTCGGCAACACCGCGCACGCGTTCGACGATTTCGCGCCGCGCTTCACCGACCGATACCACGTCGTCGCGCTGACCCGGCGCGGGTTTGGCGAATCGGATCACCCGACGAGCGGCTACGAGATTCGCCGGCTCGTCGAGGACATTCGGCAGGCGATCGACCGGCTCCGCCTCGGCAAGGTGACGCTCATCGGCCATTCCATCGCCGGTGAGGAAATGACGCGTTTCGCCGGCGTGTATCCCGACCGAGTAGCCGGTTTGGTCTATCTCGATGCGGCGTACGATCGGATCGCTGCCGACTCGGCGTTACAGGAAGTCTTTCCGACGCCGCCCAGCGTTCCAGGCCCGCCGATGCCGCTCGCCAAGGACACCGCTTCGCCCGAAGCGTACGTCGATTTCGTGCACCGAACGCGCGGCGTGAACATTCCCGAGTCGGACATTCGAACACGCTACCGATACGATGGGTGGGAAGAGCAAAGCACGCTGGCTTACCAATCGATCGAACCCGAGCGGCCCGACTACGCCGCCGTGCGCGTGCCGGCGTTGGCGATCTATGCGATCGCCGATTCGGTGACGCAGCTCGAGCCCTGGCAGCGAAGCGACTCGGCCAACGCCGCGGGCTATCAGGAGCTATTGCGGGGGATGGAGGCGGCGGAGCGTCCGTTGCGTGAGAAGTTCAGGCGCGAGGTGTCGCGTTCGCGAGTCGTGGAGATTCACGGCGGTCACCACTGGATCTTCGTGAGTCACGCCGATCGCGTATTCCAAGCAGTGCGCGATTTTCTCGCCGCACCCGAGATTCGCGCCGCGCCCTAGTCGAGAAAGCGATTCCGCTCCTCGGGGGTTGGAACGACGCATGCCGGGCCGCCGCGAATCAGGCGATGCCGGTGACGAGCGACCAAGTCGTAGATGGCGTCTCGAATGGCGCGCGGCACGATCGCGGCGAGAGCGCCCAGCGGGCGCCAAACGCCCCCGAGATAGCGCAGCACGCGCAACGCCGCCGACGACTTGGTGAGGAGTGTTTCCGGGTGCGTGCCGTCCGCGGGCTCGAACCAGATGACCGAGTCCACGGCATCCAGCTCGGGATGGCGCGCCCGGATTTCCGCCGCCGTCGGCCCTTGCAGGCTGGAGAAGCGCAGCGTTTGTCGACGCCGGTCATGACGGAGCACGAACTGCACGCTCTCCGCGCAGAAGCCGCAGGTCCCGTCATAGAGGAGCAGCGCCGCGCTATCGCTCACCGGTCACCGCCCTCCACCCCCCGCTTGCCGCGGGAAGTGCGCGGACGAACGAGTTTCTCCGCGGTGTGCGTGTCGGACACTCTGGCCACTTTCGTGTAAGTCAAGTTCAGCGCCTTTGCTTTTCCAAAGATAGAGGTGTCCGCCACACCCTCGCGGCCCTTGGGATGTATGACCCAGATCGCACCGTCGTCCAGGATGGCGTCGAGCGCGCGCTCGATTCGGGAAAGGTGAGCGTCTCGGTCGACGCCGACGAACACGACGTCACGATCGCGGGCCGATTTCGCGCGCGAGACCTCGCTCGTCCGCTCGGAGAGTTGCGCCTCGAGCTCTGGCTGGGCGATCTCGAGGAGCCAGACTTTGGCGTTTGGCTTCACGTCGAGCTTGTCGATCAGTCGCTTTGGCGCCTCCTTGAGCTTCTGTTCCCACTTCGCTGCGGCCGGCTCGCCGAGCGTGAGCTTCACGGTCGCGGTGGCGGCGGCAATTGTGACGACACCGGCGCGACGGGACACGCTTCTTATGTCGCGCCGCGAGACCTTCACTCGAGCTTCACCGCGGACGATCAAGTCGTCCGTCTCCAGCAGAACGGTGCCGTCGGCGACGCGCGGTTTTCCGGAGCCGTCGTCCACCCGGACGCGGCACTTCGTCTCATAGCCCATTGATGCCTCGTGAAACGGCGACCTCTTGGGGAACGGTCTCGCCACCGAAGTGCCGAGCCAACGCGCTCAGATAGCTCTTCATCGTGGATGTGTAGCCCATGATGAATCTCGAAACGAATCGAAAGATCGGATTGTAGATCGAGCCGCGTTCCGTGATCGTGACACGGGACGCCGTCGGCCCATCGGGGTCGACGCGGTATTCCCAGCTTCCCCCAAACGGCAGCCCGGTGTCTGCGATGCGTCCGACGAACCGCGTCGGCGGCTCCCAAACCTCGACGGCGAAGGTCAATGCGCCGTTCCGGCCGTGCTCTCGCCACGATGGTCCCGTCGCCGTGGAGGGAAGGAGTTCGACGCGTTTTACGTCGCTCCGCCATTCGGGAAAGGCGGCCGGCGTCGTGATCGTCGTCCATACGTCGCCAGGGTTCGCGGCGATTCGCGCGGTCACCGAAGCCACGTGGTCGCGCGGCAACATCGCGCCGACGATCGCGATGAGGGCCACCAGGCCGACCAATGTAATGGCGACGACGAGAATCCATCTCATGTGACGAGTGGTGAGCGGGGCGTCAGGATGCCGTCTTGCGCGAACGGCGACTCGCTTTGGAGCGTGTCTGCTGCGACGCGACGGCTGCTTTGCCCAAGAGGGCGAGTCCGTGCAGCGCCGCGCGGCGTTCGCTCGGCGCGAGGTGATCGAGCATTTCCTCGACAAGGGTCGGCTCGAGCACCGAGTTGGCCGCGCAAACGCGAACGCCCGCTTCAGTGAGGCGAAGCTGCACCTTCCGCCGATCCACGGGGTCGAGGACGCGCGTCACGTATTCCTTCTCGACGAGCCGCCCGACGGCGATCGACATCGTTGCCGGCGTCACCCCCATGTGCTCCGCCAGGTCGGTGAGCATCGTCGGCGATTCGGCGTCCAGGTGGTCCATGATGCTGACCTGACGAGAGCTGACGAGGGCGGCCGAATGCGGGTCGCGCACGTGTCGACGATGACAGGCGAAGTAAATCCGCGGATAGTCGCGAAAAATCTGCGCGACATCAGGGCGAAGGCGCATCAGCGAAACGTACGGCGAATAGTTAGCTTCGTCAACACAAATTGTTCGTCCTATCAAAGTATTTGACCCGACGTGGACGTTTGATGCAGCCCGTGTCGCGCCTCCGCCTGACGAGGAGCGCCGTCGCGCCTTCGACGGCACCGCTGGCCACGTCGCAAAATGCGATAACCCCGCCCGCCCGAAACGCGATCAGAGCACACGCAAATCCTCACATCCTCCTCACAACCCGAGAGAGCGAATCACGCGTCCGTCACGCCGAGCGTCAGCATAACCTCGCTATTGCCAAGCGAATTGGGCTGTTACAGGATTGCGCCGCGACGCGTCCCACCTCGTCGTTCGCGCGTCCGCGGTTCCTGCCACCCCCCTCCCTCCGGCGGATCCCCTCGATGGTCTACGACATCAACACGCAGCTGGGCATCGCCTTCATCGACTCGCTTCGCGCTCCCGATCTGGTGGCGCTCGGCGAGGCTCTGACGACGGTCCTCGACGACTGTCGGCTGGCGCCAGGCTCCCGCATCTGCGTTGACTGCGGACAGCTCGCGGCGCACGATCACTCGACCGAGCTGACTCGGGTATTTCGCGAGCTGTACGTGTCGAGCGTCAGGCGCCGGCCGCGAAAGGTCGCGTTGATCGTTCGTGATGAGGCGAGCCAGGTCGCCGCTCGCATCTTCGTTCAGCAGCTTCCCGGCTCACTGAGCGCGTGTACCCACGTCGCCGCCGACGTGTCCGGGGCGATGCGCTGGTTGGGTCGCGGCTGCTGACCCACGGCCCATCGCGACGCGGCGTCGCGACGAACCTGTCAGCGCGGACTGCTGAGCGCGATCACTGCGTAAGCCGTCGCCGCGTCGGTCATGAACTTGCCGATGTCGGTCGCCGGATCGCGTGACTTGTTGACGGAGGCAGCCCGCCACAGCCCGGACGCCTCCTGGTGTTGGACGAGCCACGTCCTGCCGGCGCGCACGCGTTGTTCGTCGCGTGGCGCGCCGCCGCGCTCGAGCGCGATCACGGCCAGCGCCGTGGCATATCCGTCGCTCGCCGAATCGAGCGGCGTGGCGTCCCGTCGCTTCCATGGGCCGAGCGAAGCCGTCGCCCAGCCGCCATCGCCGCGCTGAGCCGCGAACAGCGCATCGACAATCGACTGACGCTGCGCGGCCGTGAGGACCCCCGGGAGCTCGCCCGAGGCCCACAGCGCCATCGCGCGATTGAACAGGTGCGTCGTGTCCGCGGTGCGCTGGAGGAAGCCGCGCAACGCGTCGACGCGCTCGCGAATCGCCGAATCGCCCGCGTACCCGCCGGGCGCCCCGCCGACGGCGATCGCCGCGAGCGTTGCCCCGAAGAACGCCGAGCCAGTCGATTCCCACGGCTCGTACTTGAAGTTGAGCCACGCCCAACCGCCCTTCAGATCCCCGCTTCGAAACTGCAGCGCCCACATGTTCGCGAACGCCTGACGCGCGTCGTCGCTCAAGGTGCCGGTTGCCGCGTCGCGACGAGACAGAATGATCGCGTTCAACACGGACTCGGTTCCGCGCGACTCGCTCGTCTTCGGTAACCCGTTCGTTTGGTCCGGGCAGAACGGCTCGACCTCTCGCCAGAGCCGCACGCGCATGACGACGTCGTCGATCACTTTGCGTTCGCCGTCACTCGGCTGCGATTCGCCGAGCGCGGTGCGAAGCGCCGGCCGGGCGAGAGCGAAGGGCAGGGCGGTGTGGCAGCTGACGCACGACGTCCCGTGATCGCGCCGCGCGTTTTGCCATCCGCGCCACCACATGATGCGCGCATCGAGATAGTTCGCCGCGGAGCGGGCGTCGAAATCCGTCGCGGCCCTCTGCCGAGCAGGACGTTCCATCGCGAACAGGCCAACGACGATCCCGATCGACAACATCCCGGCGACCGGGCCGGCGACTCGAAGTGACGGCATGCGCGAAATACTATGCCCCACCCACCACCCAAATCAACGCGTTAGGGGTCAGACTCCAATTCGAACCTCCAATTCGAACGCGTTAGGGGTCAGACTCCATTCGCGAAATGGTGGTGATGGCAACAAGATGAGGTCGGGGACGCCGAACTACTCCGGCCTTCGGCGCGATGCGCGCTTGGCGAGGGCGGCCAGCAACGGCATTGCGCGCACCCCCAACGGCTTCACGACGCGATCGAGCGGGCCAAGCCCCGCCCGCACCCGCCCGATCAACCCCCGCTGCTCCGTGCGGGCGAGCGCGTCCCGGCGCAGGCGGTCGTCGAGTGTGATCGGAATGGGCGGGCCGTCGCTTATCGAATCGATACGCTCCCACGCCTCGTGAAAGGCAAGAAAGAAATGCTCTCGCGCAACGGCCCGGCGGCGCTGCAATGCTTCCGGCAAATGCCCACTCGACTTGCCGATCCCCTGACCGATCGTCGGCGTCAAGTTGATTTCCCATGTCTGGATCCGGCCATCCTTCACAGCGTAGTCGATCCGTCCATATCCAACGCCCGCGAGCTGAAAGATCTCGGCGAGCGCCTCACGGTGTGGGTTCGAGACGACGTACGCCACATTCTCTTCGATGAACTCCAGCCCCTCTTCCGTCCCTTGCCGTTTGACCATCCAATCGCGGCTCACCGCCAGGTTCTTCGGGATCACGCTCTCGCCGACGATGAAGGCTCCGTACTTCCGGACGATCCCAGAGGCGTCGGCGGTGTCGCAGAACTCGATGACCAGCAATTCGTCCAGACGAAACCCTCGCGCCAACGCGCGGACGATCGCGGTGTCGACGTCGCGCGAAGAGTGAAGCAGTGGCGACACGGGACCGCCATGGTCACGCTCCGACCGCAAAAACACCGGAAAGCGGAGTGCTTGATGATCGCGCGTAACCCGCTCGGCGCGGAACTCATTTCGCCCAAGCCGGGAGAGCGTCTGCAGCAGCGGGAAGCGCCGCAGAGTCCGCGACGGGTGGTTCAGGAACCGCACGCCGTCTGATCCCTCGAGCTGCGCGACAAGTGCCTCAACGAGGCGCAGCATTCCGGGGGACAATTGGTCGAGCGCGGACAAGACGTACGTTCCGCGTTCGAGGTCGGTCCACTCGGCCAGGCGTTCGTACTCGACGATACGAACGCGCGTCGTGAGTGCCGCGCCGCGCACCGAGAGATAGTCCTCCATCGTGAAGACTTCATCCGGTGTCGTCACGAAGTGGATCATGCGTACTCCCCCGCCACGCCATGCGCAGGCACCAGGGCTGCATCCGCGTCGGCAGCGGCAAACGGCGCCGCACCGGTCGATTGGGCATTCCACAGCCGCTGGAAGGTCGCGCAGCCGACGAGAAGCTCCGCGGTCGTGCCGAGTCCGACGGGACGTCCCCCCTCGAGCACGAGAATCCGTGAGGCGTGGCGCAGCGTCGACAGGCGATGCGCGACCGAGAGCACGAGTCGACCACGCGACAACCGGTCGATCGCTTGCTGTACGAGCGCCTCCGAGTACGAGTCGAGACTGGAGGTCGCTTCGTCGAGCAGCAGAATCTCTGCGTTCTTCAGGATCGCCCGCGCGATGTTGACGCGCTGGGCTTCGCCTCGCGACAATGTTCTCCCGCCGTGACCGACCATGGTGTCATAGCCGTCCGGCATCGCCACGATCTCGTCGTGAATCCCGGCGGCTCTCGCGGCATCCTCGATCTCGCCGTCCGTGGCCGTGGGTCGGCCGCACCGGATGTTCTCTCTGATGGTGGTGGAGAAGAGGAACGGGTCCTGAGTAACGATGGCGATGCGCGACTGGACGTCGCGGAGCCGCAAGTCGCGGAGATCCACGCCGTCGAGGCGGACCGCGCCCGCTGCCGGATCGTAGAAGCGCGCGACGAGGTTGAGCAGCGTGGTCTTCCCCGCGCCAGAGGGACCGGCGATTCCCAGCGTCTCGCCGGCGCGTACGTCGAACGATACGCCGTCGAGGACAACCGTGTCGCCGATGGCGAAGCGCAGATTCTCTCCGGTGATGACCGTGGGTTCGGCGACGAGCGGTATGGCTCCCTGCCGATCGCGAATCTCCGGGCGCTCTTGCAGCAGGGAGTCGAGGTGCTCGACCGCCGCGCCGTACCGCTGAATCTCGAGGTAGTTGTTATTGACGTTGTTGAGCGGGCCGTGGGCAGCCCGCACGGCCATCAGGAAGGCGAGCAGCTCCGGCCATCCCAACGATCCGCGCATGACCTGAAGTCCGCCCACGACGATGACCGCGATGAAGCTCAAGCCGCCCAACGCCGCCAGCACAACGCCGGCCAACGCCCGCACGCGCTCCATCGCGATCACTTCGTCGAAGTAGCTCCGCGCCCGTTTCACGGTCCGCTCGGCTTCGATCCCCTCGCCCTGATAGATCTTGATGATGCGGATGCCATGCAGCAGCTGGAGGATCACGTCGAACAGGACGACCCCTTTGCGCCGCACGCCGAAGGCGAGGGCCAGTGTGCGTCGGGCGACGAAGAAGATCGGAGCGGCTGCCAGCGGCAGCAGGATGAAAGCCCACAACGCGAGTGCGGGACTGAGGACGATGGCGGCGATCAGAAGCGCGGCCGCCTGCGTGGCATCCAGCGCCAGATTGGCGACGGCCAGCGTCACCGTGCGCAATTGGGTCACGTCCTGCCGGACGGACTGAATCAAATCCCCGTGCGTGCGCCGATCAAAGAATCCTACTGAAAGCCCGAGGAGCTGTCGGATCAGTCGCTCCATCGTCCCCAGCTCGATGACTTTGACGATCCGTTGTTCGGTGACGCGTGTATCGTACGTCAACAGCGCCGCACCGAGGAACGCGACGAAGAGGAGAAGTACCACCGTCCATAGTCCGGCGTCGGCGGCATGAGCGGTCCCGTTGGCCGCCGAGCGCGCGCCAACCGCCCCGCCCAGGAAATCGCGTATCAATAGGATCGTTCCCGCCGTGAGCGCTGACCGACCCAACGACCCGATCGCGAAGCGGGCGACTAGCCGCGGTTCGTCTCGCAGAAGACGAAACGGCAGCGCCAGCGACTGTTTCACGTCGCGTCGGCGATGCGCGGGTCGGTGACCGCGGCGGAGTGGACCTCGACGGCCCTGACGCCGCGTGACAGCAATACGGCCACGCTCATGTTCGCCGTAACGTTGAGCAGTGTCTTGAAGAGATCGGGAATCGTTTCCGCGGCTTCGGTGATCACGAGCGCCTCGATCGGGATGCCGGCGGCGAGATACGCAGGCGCTGTCTTGAAAGCCGAGGCGCCACCCGGCAGACCGACGGTGCTGAAGCTCAGGATCAACACAGTGAGCAGGAACGAGGCGAGCGTGCCGGCGCTCAGCGGAATGGCGTAGATGTGTGCGAGGAAGATCAGCTTCGCGGTGCTGGAGATCGTGCGGTTCGCCTTGAAGAGCGAGGTGGCCAGCGGTAGCACGAACCCCGTCGACGATTCGGGAAGCTTGAGCCGCGTGCGAGCCCCGTCGATGAGGGCCGGCAGCGAAGCGATCGATGAGCTGGTGCTCAGCCCCACGAGCTGCGCAGGTGCCACCGCACGCTGGAACTCACGCAGCGTCGTGCGCCCGAACACAACGGCCACGGGATACCAGAGCACCACGAACAACAGCACCATCGCCGAAACGAAGACGATGAAGCCCGCCACGACGCCGGCGGCCACTCCTCCCGCGTTCAGCACGAACAAATAGGTGAAGATGAAGACGCCACCCGGCACGAACCACAGCATCCACCGGATGCCGGTGAGCATCGCCGCCGCGGCGGCGCGGGAGAGCTGGGTGAGCGGCTCGCGGTGCTCGTCGGGCAGTTGCGTAATGGCGATCCCGATGAAGAGCGCGAAGAGAAGCACCGGGAGCATGTCGCCACGCCGCGCCGCCTCGAAGAGATTCTGCGGCAGGAGTCCGCCGAGCCACGCTCCAAGACCTGTGGTCGCCGGCGCCGCGGCCACCTGGCGCGCGGCATCGGGCACCGGCGTGGCGGCCGTGACTGCGGCAACGGCGTCGCTGTTCACCGGCCATTGTTCGACGATCACGCGTCCGATGCCGACGGTAAGCACGCCGCTCACCGCCAGCGCCGTCACGAAGATGACGAGTGCGCGCACACCCAGTCCGGCCGATTCTCCGCGCGGCAGCCCGGTGATCGAAGCCAACGTCGTCGTGATGACGAGCGGCAGGACGAGCAGGAGGAGTGCCGAGATCCAGAGCTGTCCGATCGGCTTAAGCGCTCCGGCGAGGAGCTGAAAGCCCGACCAGCCGAGGCTGTGTCCAAGAAGGCCGAGGGCGAGGCCAGCAACAAGCGCGACCACGGCCCAGCTGGAAGAAGGGCCGCGGCGGCCCAACGGTGGGGGAGGGGCGCCGGTCATGGGGCAGAGGATTCAACGCTCTGCAACCGGCGTCAAGTATCGCACGCGTGCCACAGCCCCGGGCTCGAACGAGGTATTTAGTGGTTGTCAATAGCTCCGCTTCTCGGGCGATTTGGTCCGATGCGCAAACCGATGGTGCCGGGCGGTGAAGCGGTTGTCGTAATCTCCGGCGTGCTCGCCGCCGTTCGCTCCGCCGCCGTGCTCGGAATCGACGCCCACGACATCTGCGTCGAGGTGGACGTCGCGCCCGGCTTGCCGCACTGGACGATCGTCGGACTGCCCGCCGGCGAGGTGAAGGAGAGCCGCGAGCGCGTTGTCGCCGCACTCGCCAACTCTGGATTCGACCTCCCGCCGCGCCGAATAACGGTCAGCCTGTCGCCGGGCGACTCGAGGAAAGTCGGCACCGGCTTCGATCTGCCCATCGCGATCGGCCTCCTCATCGCGATGGGCCAACTCGACCCCGCGTCCGTGAGCGATCGGGTCTTCCTCGGCGAGCTCGGGCTCGACGGCGCAATTCGGAGCGTCCGCGGCGTGCTGTCGGTCGCGCGGCACATCGCCGGCCCCGACGCGCCAGCCTTCGTGCTTCCCCCGGCGAACGTCAACGAGGCGTCGCTCGTGCGCTCCCTCCGGCTCTCCGCGCCGCCGACGTTGCGCGACCTCGTGGACGCACTCGGCTCAGACTCGTTGCCTCCAGCGCGCGCCGAGACGATCGCGCCGGTCCTCGACGACGAAGCGGACTTCGCCGACGTCGTCGGACAGGAGAGCGCCAAACGCGCTCTCGAGATCGCCGCGGCTGGAGCTCACGCCTGTCTCCTCATCGGCCCTCCTGGCGCCGGAAAGACGATGCTGGCTCGTCGGCTGCCGTCGATTCTCCCCGCGCTCACCGAGGAAGAAGCGCTCGAGGTCACGGCCATTCACTCGGTCGCCGGCCTGTTGTCGACATCCGGCGTCTGCGCGACGACCCGACCCTTTCGCGCGCCGCATCACTCGATATCGTCGGCGGGCCTGGTGGGCGGCGGTGGCTCGCCTCGCCCCGGCGAGGTAAGCCTCGCCCACAACGGCGTCTTGTTTCTCGACGAGCTGCTCGAGTTCCCACGCGCCGCTCTCGAGTCGTTGCGTCAACCGTTGGAGGACGGCCGCGTCGTGATCGCGCGTGCGGCGCTCAGCGTTGCGTTCCCCGCGCGTTTTTCCCTCATCGCGGCGATGAATCCCTGCGCGTGTGGACACTCCGGCGATCCGCGCCGCGTGTGCCTGTGCTCGGAGGTCGAAATCATCCGCTATCGAGGAAAGTTGTCGGGGCCACTCTCCGATCGCATCGACATGCACGTGACGCTGACCCCCGTGCCGATCGACTCGCTCAGCATGGTGAAACATGGCGAGAGCTCGGCCGTTATCCGGGCACGCGTCGAGCGAGCCCGCGAGGTGCAGCGTCGTCGTTACGCGTCGTCGAGCGTCGCGCGAGCGAACGGAGGCGCGCCGCGCCGGCTGTTGTGGCGCGACGTGGATACTGGTGCCCGGTCGCTGCTTTCAGCGGCGGCTGAGTCGCTGGCACTATCCGCACGTGGATTCGATCGCGTGCTCCGCGTCGCTCGAACCATCGCCGATCTCGCCGACAGTGAGCGGATTACCGAGGCGCACGTCGCGGAGGCGATTCGCTATCGGCCGCGCTGAGACCTAGCCGGGTGTCTAGCGTTTCGTCAGTCCGCCGTTCCCTCGACCGGCAGCAGCGTTTCCGGCGCAACGGCGCTCGCGAGAGGGACCGGAGCCGCGCTCGTCACCGCGCGCCACCAGGGATCCACACCAACGGACACTGTCGGTTCCACCGGCGCCCCAAGCTTCGGCATGATCAGCGGCACGCCAGCCGGCGCGCCGAGCGCGACGACCGTTTCCGCCGGTTCGCTCCATGGATGGATCGCCAGGTTGAACGTTCCCCAGTGAATCGGCAGGAAAGCGCCGCTGGCGAGCATTCGGTAGGCGCTCAATGCATTCGCCGGTCCCATGTGGATGTCACCCCATGCGGGGTGATAGGCTCCTATCTCGAGCGCGACAAGGTCGAACGGACCCAGTCGTCGACCGATCTCGCTGAATTCCGGTGTGAGTCCACTATCGGCCCCGAAGAAAACCGAATGTCGTGGTCCACGCAGGTGGAATGACGACCAAAGCGTCGCGTTTCGATCCTTGAGCCCTCGTCCGGAGAAATGCTGCGCCGGTGCGGCCGTGATGGAAACGCCCTTCACGTCGGCGTGTTCCCACCAGTCGAGCTCCGTGATGTTTGCCGACGGGACGCCCCACCGTTCGAGTCGCTCGCCCACGCCGAGCGATGTGATGAACGGCGTGCCGCGCCGTTCCGCGGCGAACGCGCGAATCGTCGGCCGGTCGAGATGGTCGTAGTGATCGTGCGACACGATGATCGCGTCCAGCGGCGGCAACGCGTCGAGCGGAGCGGGCGGTGGATGGAAGCGTTTCGGGCCGGCGAAGGCGACCGGCGACACGCGATTCCCCCACACAGGATCGGTCAACACGCGCACGCCGTCGATCTCGATGAGAAGCGTCGAATGTCCGAGCCAGGTCACGCGCAGACCGGACGACGGACGCGCGCCCCATGTCGAACGCGGATCGACCAGCGGAAGCGGCGTCGATGGAATTCGGTGCTCATCGGGGCAAAGAAAATCGCGCATCGTCGGCCGCTCGACGCCGGGCTTCAATCCGGCGGACACTGGATGAGTGTTCCGGAAAACGCGCCCGTCAAACCTGGGCGACGCCAACATCCGCTCGCGGCGGGGGTTTTTGGTCTTCTCTCGGGATGCCATATCTACAACATGCATTGGCCGGGGTAGCTTCGCGCACGCCGTTAGCTTTCGTCCATGATTGAGGACGTCTCGAGCTTGGCCGTGGCGAAGGAAGCCCGGCTGGTCGATTGGCTTGTCTCACGCGGCTCGATCGCGATC
>DATLPC010000005.1:0-7616 GCA_035535975.1 Gemmatimonadaceae bacterium
TCGAGGGGTCGCGACAGTTCGAGGTGAAGTCGACCAACGGCGACACGCACCTGGGCGGCGACGACTTCGACCAGCGCGTCATCGACTGGATCGTCGGTGAGTTCAAGCGCGATCAGGGCATCGATCTCTCCAAAGATCCGATGGCACTCCAGCGTCTCAAGGAAGCCGCGGAGAAAGCCAAGATGGAGCTGTCGAGCACGATGACGACGGACATCAACCTGCCTTTCATCACCGCTGACCAGAGCGGCCCCAAGCATCTGAACTACAGCCTCACGCGGGCGAAGTTCGAGCAACTGGTCGACGACCTGATCCAACGCACGCTCGAGCCGATGAAGAAGGCGCTCAAGGACGCCGGTCTCGAGCCGAAGGACATCGACGAGGTGATTCTCGTCGGCGGCTCGACCCGAATCCCCAAGATCCAGCAGCTCGTCAAGGATTACTTCGGCAAGGAGCCGAACCGCTCGGTCAATCCGGACGAAGTCGTCGCGATCGGCGCCGCAATCCAGGGTGCCGTGCTCACCGGCGAGCAGAAGGACGTGCTCCTGCTCGACGTCACACCGTTGTCGCTTGGCATCGAGACGCTGGGCGGGGTCACGACCGTGCTCATCCCGCGCAACACCACGATCCCGACCAAGAAGTCGGAGACGTTCTCCACGGCCGACGACAATCAGACGACCGTCGAGATCCACGTGCTGCAGGGCGAGCGCGAGCTGGCCAAGGACAATCGGACGATCGGCAAGTTCCAGCTCACGGGGATTCCGCCGGCTCCGCGCGGCATGCCGCAGATCGAGGTGACGTTCGACATCGATGCGAACGGCATCCTCCACGTCTCGGCCAAGGACAAGGCCACGAGCAAGGAACAGAAGATCCGCATCGAAGCGTCGAGCGGTCTGTCGGATACGGATATCGACAAGATGGTCAAGGACGCCGAGAAGAACGCGTCCGAGGACAAGCGGAAGCGCGAGGAGATCGACACGCGCAACCGGCTCGACAGCATGACGTACGAGGTCGAGAAAAACGCCAAGGAGTGGTCGGACAAGCTGCCGGCGGAGCTCAAGTCGAAGCTGGATTCCGCGGTCGAGCGTGCACGCAAGGCGCTCCGCGGCGACGACATGAACGAGATCCGCGCCGCGCAGGAGGAGCTGAACCGCGCGTTCAGCGAGGCCGGACAGTCGTTCTACGCGCAGAACCAGGGCGCACCGTCGGGCGGTCCTACGACTGGCGAACCTGCCCCGAGCGGCACAACTTCGGGGAGCGGCCAGCCCGACGAGGTCGTCGAAGCCGACTACGAGATCGTCGACGAGAGCAAGAAGTAATCGTCGCACGAGGTCGCGACAGGTTAAGAAATCGTAACGAGCGGCCCACGGAAGAAACCGTGGGCCGCCTCGTGCGTGACATACAAGTGACAGCGAGCGATGTCGGGTATTTGCCGGACCATGCCGGCATCGCTCGAAACTTGCTCCGTGCCGTCGGGTACGACGACAGATCAACACTCATTCGCAGGTGATTTCGCCATATGCCTATGCGTTACTCTCGTGCACGTTTTGGCGCAGCGATGGTCGTGGCGTTTCTGTGCGGGCTCATCTTCGCGTCGGGCTTCGATCTGACGCGTTTCAGCTGGGCACAGAGCCGTACGACTTCGTCGGCAGCGACCAAACCCACGGCGGCCCAGGTTGCGCCGGCCGCCGATCTCGAGACGGCCTTCGAGGCCGTCGCCGACCACGCGCGACCGGCCGTCGTCTCGATCGACGTCGAGCGCTTCGCCCGATCCCGGCCGGCAACGCGGATCCGCGGCCGCGGCCAGCTTCCGCCGGGCTTCGAGGATTTCTTCCGGCAGTTCGACGCTCCGAACGCCACGCCCGACGACGTCCCGCAGGAAGCGAGCGGCTCGGGCTTCATCGTTTCTCCTGACGGCTACATCCTCACCAACAATCATGTCGTCGCCGACGCTGATCGCGTGAACGTCACGCTGTTCGACAAACGCAGCTTCAGCGCGAAGGTGGTCGGCAAGGACCCGACGACCGACGTCGCGGTGGTCAAGATCGACGCCGGCAACAATCTGCCGACGCTCAACCTGGGCAACGACGCGGCGGCGCGGGTCGGTCAGTGGGTGCTCGCGATCGGCAATCCGCTGCAGCTCAATTTCACCGTGACGGCGGGCATCGTGAGCGCCAAAGGTCGCACCGCGCGCGACTTGCTCAACCCCAACGGCACGAACCCATACGCCATCACCGATTACATCCAGACCGATGCGGCGATCAACCCGGGGAACTCCGGCGGTCCGCTGCTCAATATCCACGGCGACGTGATCGGCATCAACAGCGCGATCGCGAGCATGACCGGCCAGTACGCGGGATACGGGTTCGCGATTCCGATCAACCTGGCGCATCAGGTCATGGATGACCTGATCAAGTATGGCAAGGTGCGGCGCGCGGTCGTCGGTGTGCAGTTGCAGGAAGTCACGCCGGCCGACGCCAAGGCCGCTGGCATGTCGCAGATTGGCGGCGCCAAAGTCGAAGGCTTCAGCCCCGAGAACGATAGCCCGGCGGAAAAGGCCGGCATGGAAGTCGGCGACATCATCGTCGCGGCGGATGGCCAGGCAGTCGACCAGGTCAGCACCCTGCAGCGCATCATCCGCGGTCACAAGCCGGGTGACGTGGTCGACCTCGACGCCATGCGCTTCGGTCAGAAGAAGACGTTCCGCGTCAAGCTCGGCGAGCCGCCGGCCGACAACAACACGCTGGCGAGCAACGACGACAACGCTCCGCCCGCACGCGGTGGCACTACGGGCCGGCAGAACGACAAGCTGGGCATCACCGTGGAGCCCGTGTCGAGCGAGCTTGCGCAGCAGGCGAAGCTCCCCGCGGCTGCCCGCGCCGGCGTGCACGTCGTGAGTGTCTCCGGTCGCGGCGCCGCCTACCGCAGCGATCTGCGGCCGGATGACGTCATCCTGTCAGAGCTGTATCCGGCCCAGCGTGCGATTCACTCGCCGGAAGATTTGCAGGCGGCCGTCGCGTCGCTCAAGCCGGGCGACGTGATCGAGCTCAAGGCGTGCTCGCCCATCCCGCAAAACGGGACGTGCGTCACGAAGGCCGTGAGCATCCAGATTCAGTAGGCAGATCCACCAACACGAAACGAGAACGGGAGCCGCATCGCGCGGCTCCCGTTCTCGTTTCGTCTCCGCTCAGCTACGTCCGCACGTAGAAGAAATGTCCGCCGTTATAGAGAAGCGTCAGGCTGCTCCCGCGCACCGAGCCGGTGAACGTCGCGGTACCGCCGGTCTGCATGAAGTTGATCTTCTGGTCGGCGATCGTGTACGTGCCATTGACGCCGGTCGAACGGGTCGAAGTCGAACCGTCCGACGCCTGTGTGACCACGTAGACTGTGGTCTCGGCCCACTTGCCATCGGCTGTGATCGACAAGGTGTCGGACGCGAGGTCCCACGATTCGGCCGTCGTCACCAGCGCGCTCACGGGCAACGGGTTCGAGTTGATCGAAACGAGCGTGAACTGGCCCGCGACGTTCGCATCGGTCGGTCCGAGCTGGAAGTCGCTGCTCGATGATTGACAGGCGGTCAGGAGCGCCAGACTGGCGAGCCATCGAAAACGTCGCATCCGATGCTCCAGGGGCTGAGGGATGCGAGAGGGGGGACTCGAACCCCCAAGCCTTTCGGCGCCAGATCCTAAGTCTGGTGCGTCTGCCAGTTTCGCCACTCTCGCCCGGCCGTCCGAGTGCGAAAGCTAATATCCGGCCCGCCGTACAGGAGTTCTCACGGGCTGGTCAGAGTGAACACCACGTTCATCGTGTACACGCCCGGCTTGTCGGTGAGCCAGTGCACGACCGGCCGGAAATAGAGCGGCGTTCCCGAGCCGCCCGGGCCTGGACTGCCCGTCAGCGCAGTCGTCGGCGTGACCGACATCGCCGTCCCCGAACCACTCGAGGTGGGGCTCCAGAGCAGATCACTCACCGGCTTGGCGCTCCAGGCGCCGGCGGTGCCGCTCCATACCGCCGTACCGCCGCTCACTTGAACCGTCCAGTTGCGATTCGCTTGCACGGTCAACGTCACCGTCGTCGTCGTCGACAACCCCGTCGCGACGTCCATGTCGCTCGTGCTGGCGGTGAGCGAAAGCGGCGAGAGCGGTGACGAGCTTGGCGACACGGTCAAGGCGAGCAGCGCCGGATTGACCATGGTTCCCGGCTTGTCGAGCGAGACGGTGGGCGAGCACTTTCCCGAAGCGCCCGCGACGCTGCACGACGTCACGGCCTGCGCCGTCGCGAGCGTGGCCCTGGCCGTGAGGCACAGGGCGAGCCAGGTCGCGATGCGGCGGTGGCTCATGGTGAGCGCCGCCGCGCGCGAAAGCTTCCCGACGCGACGATACCGCGATCGCTCAGCTCGACCCACGTTCCAGTGAGCGAGTCGCCCCGCACCGCACCGCTGTGGTGCCGCGTGAGCGTCGGATCCACGACGACGTCGAAATCGATTGCGGTCGAGTCGATCGTTCGGCCGCTCACCACACCCACGACTCGATGAACCTCGCCGGTGGCGTCGAGCTCGCTCGCATCGAAGGTCCCGTTGAAGCGCACCGTCTGGTCCTGGGTCAGCGCCAGCGTTCCGGTCGTCGCAACGGTCTGTCCGGAGCGCATTCCAACGTAGTTCCACGTTCCGGCGACGGTGATCAGCGCCGGACCAGCCTCAGTCGTCGTACCGGCGCAGGCGAATTGCGACACGAGGACACACGCGGCGAGCGCAACCCCGCGCGGTGCACGACGGCGCATCATGGCTGCCCCGTGAACATTCGCACCGGGCGCGTTCGGACCGTGACGGTGACGTGCTGGCGGCGCGCGGCGCCCGTGATCTCGATCGTCGGCACAGGGTCGACGACGATCGGTTCGCTCGACTCGTCGAACTGCGCGCCCAACGTGTAGCGGCCGAACGGCAGCGCATCGAACGTCGCGTGCGACTTGGCGTCCGTTCGGGCGAGCCAGACGCGGCCAGTCGAATCACGCAACGCGAGCGACGCTCGTCCAACCCGCACCGATCGCATTGTACCGTCGGAACCGCCGGCAAGTCTGACGTCGACATCCACCGCGGTCGTCGGGATCACGCCGAGCGAATGCTCATCGGCAGCGGTCGCGAGCGAGCGCGCGGCGGACAACCAACCGCTGGGCAGCGAGCGGGAATCGATCTCAGTGCGGCCGGTCGCTTGTTGATCCACACGGAATACGCCGCCGGCATCGGTGACGACCGACTGGGAGCCTTTCCGGACGACGATGCCGCTCACGCCGGGCTCGCCCTGATCCCGAATGCCGTTCCCGTTTCGATCCTCGAATACGACGCCCGTCATGGTCCGGGCACCCAGCGCGGGCAGCCGAGCGGCCCGCTCGACTTTCAGGGTCAGCACCGTTTGCAACACGCCCGCCGCATCGCGAGCCGTACCGCGCTCGATACCCAGCGCGATGCGCGTCGAGCGATACAGCTCGAGATCGGCCTCGAGCCGTGACGTGGCGAGCGTGGCTTCGCCGAACCGGAGCCGTTGAGCGGAACCGCTCAGCGTGAAGTGCGGCAGGCGCGGGAACAACTGCAATCGATCGACGTGCGCATCCAGCGTTGCCTGGGACGGCATCGTCGCCGCGCCGATGACGTTCGTCTCGACCGATCCGCCGATGCCGATCTCGCCGCGGGCGTCGGTGTGATCGAGCCGAATGCGGTTGGTCACGCGGCGAGAGTCGTCGTCAACGACGACGTGCGATGTGCCGTCCACGGCGCGCGAAATCGTGCTCAGTCGGCTGTCGGCGCTGAGCTCGAAGCCGCCGCGCAGCACCGCGCCGCGCGCGCCGACATCGCGCTGACTCGACGCGAATCGTCCGTCCGCGCCGCTCGAGGCGAAGGTCGATCCCTGGACGTACGAGCCGATTGTCAACGTCGGCAGAATCGGGTACGCGGGAGACAGCGACCATCCGGTCGAGCTCAGATCATCGAACGCGGCGCTCTGATCGCGAGTCGTCCAGTATGTCGCCTCGGTGTGAAGCCGGCCGAACGAGCGATCAGCGGCCGCCGTGAGGGCGTCGGACGCCAGTGCAAACGCGCTCGTGCCGCCGGGCGCGTGGGTCAGTTGAAGATCGAGCTGGCCGCCGGCGAGCGGAGTCCGCAGCACACCGGCGGCGCCCAGGCCACTTCCCCCGCGATACGAGCGCGCCGCAAGCTGACCCGAGAGCATGCCGTCGCTCCAGGGCCGCAGCTCCATGCCGAGCCCCGCCGCGTCGAGGGCACGAACGGTGTAGCTCGAGTCGCGCAAATGCGCGAGGAACGCCGTCAGCGTGCCGGTTGCTACTCTGCCGTCGATCGATGCGCCGATTAGAGAGCTCTGATTCCAGGACGACGCGCTGCCCGCCGTCGGTGTCGCGGCGAGCAGGTGCACGCTGCCGGGTCCGACGCCGAAGCGCAGCGAGCCCCCTCGGCCGAACACGGTCTGACCGCCCAGGTCCGACAGCGCCACGCCCGTATTGCCGACGGTCGCCGACCAACCTGGGGCGCCGAGCGAGAGGAAGCTCGTGCGCGGCGAATAGCCGAGCGTCGTCAAGGCGCGGCTCGCCACTGGATCGGAGGGAAGCGGGGCCGTAATGCGCCCGGCGACGGTGAGCCCGTCGCTCAGCGGGCCCTCGAGAGCGATCGATTCCACCGCCCGCGCGCCACCGCTCGTGCTGGCGGCGGATCCGACACCGGCCGTGATGATCGGTCCAACCTGGGATCCTGGTCGCAAGCCGTCGGTCACCTCGACCATCGTGATGCCGCGCGCCCGCGCACCGCCACGCGCCGTCGCGACGAGCGCCACGCCGAAGTCGCCGAGGTCCGACGTCGTAGGTACGATCGCGAGAATCGTCCGCTCTGCCCATTCGCCCGGTTGGAGGACGATGCGCGGAGCGTCGGCGAATCGCGTGCTCCACGACGCGGGCGCCTCGACCGAGAGGTCGATCGTATCTCGCACGTTCCCGCCATTTCTGATCGCGAACGACAACTCGATGCGATCGCCACGCTGCGCGCCGCGCATCGGACGCCTCGGGATGACATCGATTCGCGAGGTGGCGGCCACATCCAGTTCGATCGGCACGCCGACCGGTGCGCGGTCCGCGACCGCAAAGCGAACGACCGCGACGCGCGTGCGTCCGCCGAGCGCCGCGGCGGGAACCCCCACCGTCAGTACCACGCCGGTCGACGTGGAGTGGCCGTCGAGCACTCCGGTCCTCGAGCCGAGAATCGTCCCCTGGCCCGTCGGTATCACGTCATACCGTACGCGCGCACCGCCCTCGAGCTCGGACGGGACCGCGACCGTGACGACGCGAAAGGATCGAGGCTCGGCATTCGGTACGACGATCGCACTCGTCTCGCGATCGCCCGGTCCGGGCGCAGCGCGGATGTCCTTGACGGCGGCGCGCGAAGCCACGCGTTCGGGAGGCCGTCCAGCACTGGCCTGGCCGCGCACGACGGTGGGCCCGAGGAGCATGACACAACACGCCCCGATGCGCCCCATCGGCCGGGCGATCGGAGAGCGCCGCGGCGCACGCCACAGGCTCATGGGGTGCTCACGGCGACGGTCATCCCGCTGTTCGTCCCGTAC
>DATLPC010000006.1:0-4691 GCA_035535975.1 Gemmatimonadaceae bacterium
CGACCTGGAGCATCACGGCGGTCGCGGTGAACATCTTGCCGAGCGAGCCTGACTGGAAGATCGTCTCGTCGGTGACCGGCGCCATCAGCTCGACGTTGGCGAATCCATAGCCGCGCGTCGTCACATTGCCGTGGTCGATGATGCCGATGGCGAGTCCCGGGATTCCCTGCCGCTTCATTTCGGATTGCACGAAGTCGTCGATCGCCGACGAACCGGTCTGGCGGCGCAGCACGCGTCCCGGATGGGCGCCGGTCGTCTTGCCGTCGCTGTAGACGACCTCGCCGTTCACCCACACCGTGTTGATCCCGACCGAGAGCGCGTGCGGATTGGCGATGGTGGCACGGTCACCTACGGTGCCCGGATCGAACAGCACGAGGTCGGCGACGAGACCGGGGCGAATGAGACCGCGATCGGCGAGCCCCACGTTCGCGGCGGCGAGACTCGTCATCTTGCGGACGGCTTCCTCGAGCGTGAGCACTTTCAGATCGCGCACGTAGTGACCGAGCACGCGCGGGAACGAGCCGAATCCGCGCGGATGAGCGCCGTCGAGGGCGCCGTCGCTGCAGAAATCGGTGAAGCGCCACCGCACGATCGACGCGATGTCGCGCTCGTCCATGCCTTTCGCCACAACGCTCTCGTCCGCCCGCTTCGCCTGGGACTCGGCGATGAGCGCCATGAGCGTCGTCGCCGGATCGGAGTGGCGCATCGTGGCGATCCGCCCCACGTCTTTACCGACGTAGCTCGGGTCGAGCGCATAGTCGCCGATGACGAGATCCTCCGGAGCGGCGACTTGCCGGAGAATGAAATTGGTCTCTTCGCGATCGTTGAAGTTGCGCTTCGGGTAGAGGACGGTGAGCGTCGACTGCCACATGGTGTAGGGATAGACGTCGGCAGTGACCTGCACGCCGGCGGCGCGGGCGCGGTTCAGGGTCGCAATGAGGCTGTCGCCCTGACCCCACAGTGCGCGCATCGCCAGCTTCATGTGCGAGACCTGCACCGGCATGTGCGCCTCGCGCCCGATCGTGATCAGCTCGTCGAGTGCCTGCCAGAAATTCCGGTCTTCGCTTCGCATGTGGCTGATGTATCGGCCGCCCATGGAGCCGGCGACCTTGGCCAGCTCGAGCACCTCGGATGGCGCGGAGTAGATGCCCGGATCGTATTCCAGGCCGGTGGACAGTCCGAGTGCGCCTGCAGACATCTCTTCCCTCACCAGCGTGCGCATCCGCGCAACCTCGGAGTCGGTTGCCGTGCGGCGGAAGTCGTCGCCCATGACGCGGCCGCGGATCGTGCCGTGTCCGATGTACGATGCCACGTTGATCGCCGCCGGCGTGCTGTCCAGCCGCGCAAAGTACGCGGCCAGCGGGAAGTGCGATTCGCCGTCCTGTCCGACCACGATGGTGGTGATTCCCTGCGAGACCGCGGCGAGCGCGTCGCGATGATCGAGCAGTCCGCGATCGTGGTGGCTGTGTGTGTCGATGAACCCGGGCGCGATGGTCAGGCCGTGCGCGTCGACGACGCGCTCACCGGTGCGCCGCGTCAGGCGCCCGAGCGCTACGATGTGGCCGTTCGCGATCCGGACGTCGGCGGGGCGCGCCGGCGCGCCCGTCCCGTCGAGGACCCTGGCGTTGACGATCAGGGTCGGGGTGGTTTGCGCTACGGCGCTGGCGGCGCTGAGCGCCAGAGCAGGAATGAATAGGAAGTGGCGCATCGCGGATGGGTGAGCAGTTCGTCGATGGTGACGGCACGAGGGGAGCGCGGGCGGCGCCCCGCCGACGTTGGCTCTCCGCTATCGCATCGCCTGTGCGCTGACCGTCGCGGTCTTGTCGAAGTGCGTCCTGAACCAGTCGAACATCCGCGTCCAGTGATCCTGGAACTCATCGGGCGTCCCCGCTCGTCCCGCGCCGTGCCCGGCATGCGCGTACTGCACCCACACAGCTTCCTTCCCGAGCCGGCGGAGCGCGTAGTACATCTCGCGCTCGTTGGTGTCGGGCACGTTCCAGTCGTCCTTGCCGGTGAGCATCAGGAGTGGCGTCGTGATGCGATCTGCGTAGAAGATCGCCGAGTGCTGGATGTACTTCATCGGTGCCTGCCAGAGGGTTTGACCGATGCGGTCCTGTCCGTTCTCCGCCGCGCTGTAGTTGCGGGTGCCGATGCGCGGGCTGTCGCCCAGGAAGGAGATGATGTCGACTTTTCCGGAGATGTTCACTGCCGCCTTGAAGCGATTGGTCTGGGTGATGAGCAGGTTGGTCGCGTAACCGCCGTAGCTCTGCCCTTCGACGCCGAGCTTGGTGCCGTCGACCAATCCCTTCTGCTCGAGACTGTTGATGCCGTCGGTCACTCCCTTGACCCACGCTTCGCCCGGATAGCCGATCTGCAAGTCGACGCTCGGATGGAACACGAACCAGCCCTGGGCCGCGAGCAGGTTCATGTTTTCGTTGTACCCGTTGTCGAAAAACGTCTCGTAGATCTCGGCGACGAGCGGGTATTTCTTGCCGGGCTGGTAGCCGTAGGGATAGTACAGCACGCCGTGGAGCGTCTTGCCGTCCACGTCGAGGTAGCTCACCAGCTCGGAGTGGGTGAGCGCCACGCCGGCGAGCTGTGGGTTGAGATCGGTGAGCGCGTGCGCGTCGGTGAAGTCGCGTCCAGCGGCGTACACCTCGTTGGGGCGATCGCCATCGGATCGCTCGAACACGAAACGCGTGCCGTCGTCGGAGACGTGCCACGACGCGTACGCGTTCGCGTCGCTCACGAGCGCGGTGGCTTGTTTCGTGTCGAGGTCGTACCGCTCGATGCCGCGCGCCCAGTGGTCCTTCGCCGAGGTCGTGACGAAGAGGTAGCGCCCGTCGTGGCTCCAGCTCTCGAAGGTTCGCGTGGGTCGCGTCGCGGTGTCGGACTCGAAGGCGTACGCCGGAGACATTGCCCCGGTGCGCGGATCGAGCAGATGCCAGCCGTCGCGCGAGCTCACGAGGAGCGCGCCGCCATCCGGCCGCCAGGCCACGACCGCGTACGAGGTCCTGGTGGTGTCGGTCTTGGCGCTGTCGGTCTTGGCGCTGTCGGTCGTCGCGACGGGTTTGCGGTAGCGCGCCGTCAGGTTGCGCGCGCTGTCGCCGTCCACGAAGCGGACGAACACGTTTCCACGATCCTCGTACGCGAACGCGCTCCCCTCGTCGTTCCACTTGGGCGACACGCGGCGATCGGCCGGTTTGAGCAGCGTATCGATCTTGCCGCCGGTGACGGCGACGCGAAACGCTCCGTACTCCGTCCCCGAGCGGTTGTCGTACGATGTCTTTTTCGGGACGGCGGTGCTGTAGACGATATGCGAGGCGTCGGCGGTGAACTGCGGTGCGCGCATGTCCGTTTCACCGACGACTTCGCGCACGCTGCCGTCGGCAAGATTGACGACAGCGGGGATCTGCCGGTTGCCGACGTTTCGGACGCTGTCCCAGGCGAGGAACGGCTGTCGCGCGTCCTGCACGACGATCTCGCCTTCGGTGAGCTGCAGGAATGCGGCGCGGGCGCCGCTCGCCCATCCATCCGGCCGGAGCGCGACGAGCACCGAGTTGCCATCCGGCGCCCAGACGAGCGGTGAATTCGACGCGATGGGCTTTCTGGTCTTGACCGCGACGGTGCGGACGCGGTTGGAGGTGACGTCGTCGATGCCGAGCACGTAGTCGTCGCCTTTCCGCAACAGGAACGCGAGCTTCGCCCCGTCCCTGGAGAATGCCGCGCCGCGGACGTCGACCTTGCCCGGGAGGATGGCTCGGGCGCGGCCGGTGGTGGCGTCGATCAGCTCGAACTCGCCGAGCGCCGGCGCGACGTACGTCGGATCGCCGAACCGCGACGCGTCGACGCCGAGTCCGTCCCGACGGACGCGCACGCCGAGCGCGATCCAGCGACCGTCCTTCGAGACGTCGTCGATGCGTGCCGACCGGACGGCAAGTGCGTCGTCGATGGTGAACGGACGCGGATGATTGGCTTGCGCGTTGGCAGCCCGCGCCGTGATGGCGATGGCGAAGCCGGCGAACAACGGGCGGGAGAGCGGAAGAGAGCGGGGCATGGGAGGTAGCAAAAAAAGGGTCGACAGACGGGACTGCGAGAGTATGCCGATCGCGGCGAGGCACCGCAAATCCGACGTTGCGCAGCCATGCGCCACACCTTGTCTGGTCGCCATCGCCGATCCGTAAGGATTCTGTTAAAACCACCCCGCCGGGCGCAGCTCGATATCCGCTCCTGCTGTCCAACTGTCCAACTGTCCAACTGTCCAACTGTCCGGCCGGACGGTTGGCCACGACATGTCCTGAAATGCCGGATCAACGTCCTTTTGGCCATCAGGGCGGTTCCATATCCTGCACGGTGCCGGCTCAGCGCTCACGGGAGGGCGTCAACATGTTCGAGGACTCGCGCTACGCATTGCGTACGCTGCGCAAAGCAGCGGCATTCACCATTGCCTCGGTGCTCACGCTCGGGCTCGGCATCGGCGCCAGCACCGCGACCTTCAGCATGGTCGATGGTGTGCTGCTGCGCCGTCTCCCGATCGGCGTCGGCAACCGGCTGATTCACCTCGAGCAGCCGTCGCTGAACAACGCCGACGAAGGCTTTTCGGTCCGCGAGATTGCGGCGCTGCGGCAAGCGTCGAAATCGCTGAGCGGCGTCGCCGAGTACCATAGCATGTCGTTCCAGCTCTACGGCTA
>DATLPC010000007.1:0-7415 GCA_035535975.1 Gemmatimonadaceae bacterium
CGCTGCATCTCGACCGTGACATCCCACTCGACCGTGGCGCCGTCCCGGCGAAAGCGGGCAATCAGCTTGCCGGGGACCTTTTCCTGGCCACCGGCCCTGGTGAACTCGTCGCATGTCAACTCGAGGGCGTCGCCGTCGCCGCGGGCGACCATACGAGGCCGCGACAGCGCGTAGGTGTTCTCGTCGGTGAAGATCAGAAACCCGAACCGATGATCGCCGAAGGCGACGCACGGCTCCGGGAAATCGAAGCTGAATTTCATGAACGAGCGCCCGCGCGGCGGAATGAACACCTCGCTCGTCGAGTACAGCTCGACGATGTCTCCAGGCGCATACTTCGTGGCGACGTCCAGCGGCGCGGGCGTAGCGTTGGCGGCGAGCCCGTCGAGCGGCATCATCGCCCCCGCCGCGCCGGCGGCGCCCATGACCTTGAGCCAATCACGACGGGAAACTGAGTCGGACACGCGGAGTTGGTTTGGACTGAGCTATTGTATCGCCCGGGCGCCGTGAGGAGAACCACTTAGGCGATGGTGTGCGGGCGTACAGCTCCTTAGTCGGCCTAGACTCCCCGAGATTCGACTGCCGGGCTAACGCGGACACTCGCGGGCTAACGCGGGTTTCGGGATGCTGCGAGGCGCCAAGCTCAACGCTCGCACAGCCAAGGCAAAGATTTTTGGACACTCCCTCGGGAAGCTTCGGTGAGCGAAGCGGCCTGAGGTCCCACAAAAAAATCATCTTGGCTTACGCCTCGAAGACGCCTGCCAAATCGCACCGGGGCCAGCCTGAGTCCGCGTTAGCCCGCGCGTGTCCGCGTTAGCCCGGAAGTTCAAACCTCTGGGAGTCTCGAGCAAAGAGGAGCCTGACGCCTGCGCGCCGCCGGCCTACGCGATGCCGGCCTACGCGATGCCGGCGCGAATGGCGGTCGTCACTCGATCAGCGAAGAGATCGATCTCGTCGACAGTCGTGTAGATGCTCGGCGTGATCCGCATCCCTTGAAACTCGTCGTTCACCAGCGGCGTGGTCACGATGTTGTGCTTGGACATGAGCCATCCGCCGAGTTTCGCCATGTCCATCCCCTCGACGCCGAACACGCAAATCGCACCACTCATGTTCGGGCCGATCGGAGTGAACATCTTCACGCGTGGACTCGCGGCAAGAAGTTGTTTCGCCCAGCGATCGCGTAGATAGCGAAGCCGGGCAATTTTGCGCTCCATCCCGATGCCGCGGTTAAAGGCGATCGCGACGGCGATGGCGTTGTGGTTCGCCGCCGGATGCGTGCCGATCTCCTCGTACTTCCTGATATTGTCTTCCTGCTCGACGCTACCCGCCATGAGCGGCCAGAGCGACTTGATCTTGTCTCGGCGAACGTAGAGGAAACCCGTCCCGATCGGCGCATGCAGCCACTTGTGCAGACTCGTGCCGTAGTAGTCCGCCCCGAGCTCGTCGCGTGAGAAGGGGAAGTGGGCATACGCGTGGGCCCCGTCTATGAAAACGCGAATCCCTTTGGGGTTCGCTATCTCGACGATCCGTCGCACTGGGGCGATGTAGCCCGTCTGGAAGCTGATGTGCATCACCTCGATCACACGGGTGCGTGGCGTGATTGCGGCGGCGATCTGCTCGACGAACGAGTCGTCGTTTTTCACCGGCGTCTCGATCTTCACCCGCTTGAGCACGATCCCCTCGCGCCGCTCGCGCTGACGCCAGGCGTTCTGCATCCGCGGATAATTCAGCGTCGTCATCACGACCTCGTCACCCTTCTTGAGGTCGAGCCCGAAAATCATCGTCTCGTTGGCCTCGGACGCGTTTCGGGTGATGGCCATCTCCTCGGGATCGCAGCCGAAATCCTGCGCGAGGTCCCGGCGGACGGATTCGATGCGCGGCTCGAGCACCCGCCACATGTGATCCACCGGCAGCTCATTCGAGAACCGCAGATCTCGAATCATTTGTTCGAGAACGTGCGTCGGCGCGGGGCTGCAACCGCCGTTGTTCAAGTTGACCATCGTCCGGTCGAGATCGAACGCCCGCTGGATCTCCCGCCAGTAGGTCTCGTCCTCGGCGACGTTCGTTGCGGCGCGAGCGCCGGCGATCGGCTCGGCGGCGAACAGGTGGCGGAAGGCCGATTGGCGCATCACAGGGAGGGACGCGCCCGCGCCTACCATTGACGAGACGAATGTTCGGCGAGTTGTCATAGGGTTGACGTTCGGTTCGCGGGTCGGTTGGGTCAAGAGCGGCTTGGTCAACCCACCGGCTCCGGTGCCCTTGGACGTCGAGCCGCGCCCTACTGACAGTTACTTTCCTCATATGCGAATCTCGGCTTTTGCTTCGATTGCCCTCCCGCTCGTCGTTGCCGTCAGCGGCTGCTCCAAGGATTCCGGGAACGACGGGACAACGACCTCGCCCGGCGGCGGAAACAATCTCCCAGCCTACAACATCGCGCCTGACACGGCGCTCGCCGTGCAGAGCGCCGTCGTCGGCTCGACCCTTCAAGTGGCGGCGAAAGTGACACTGAGTGGTCAGCCGTCTCCCAACATCACGGTGACTTGGAACGCGGCGTCGGGCAACGGGGTCGTCACCCAGGCGACCTCGGTCACCGACGCCGCGGGGATCGCGCGGAACACCTGGCGAATCAGCGACACGGCCCGCGTCAATGTTCTGAGCGTGGCGATTCCGAGTGTCACGTCGGCCACGTTCCAGGCGACCGGTCTCGCGGGACCGGTGGCCAACATCGTCCGAGTGTCAAAGGACTCTTCGGCGACCGTGAGCGGTTCCAGCACGCTGCTGACGGCGCGGGCGACCGACCGAGGCGGCAATCCGGTTCCCGGCGTAACGATTACCTGGACCGCCACCGGCGGGGCCCTCACCCTCACACAAACCACCACGGGAGCGAGCGGCAACGCCGACGTCGTGTTCACTGCTGGTTCGATTGGCGGCCCGGCTGCGAGCTACACCGTCACGGCGACAGCGCAGGGGATCGGGTCAGTCTCGTTCAAAGTCACCGGTCTCTAACGCGAGCGCGGCGCCTCGTAGGGGTGCTTGTTCGCCCGGCAGGAGCAGCGTCGCGTACTTGCAGAACACCGAGAACGCGCTGACCACGGACACGACGAATCCGGCCCGCCCGTCCCGCCAGCCGCTGAACACCACGTAGTCGCGCACGAAACGCCAGAACGGGCGAACCAGCACGTCCAGCGGCGTGGGCCGCCGGCCGCGCGCTCGAAGGTCGTCCGCCGCCCATCGCGAGTACTTCGCCACCTTCATCACGTGGTGCGGAAGGTCGCGATACGGGTAGTGCAGGAGGTCGCCGTCCAGCGATTCGACGTTGTCGAGATTCTGGATGCGCTCGTGCACTCTGTCGTCCGTGTATCGCTGATCGTTCGAGAAAACCCGCACCTTCCAGTCGCGGCCCCAGGGGCCGTGTCGCAGCTCGGTGCCGAGGTGCCAGTTCCGCGAGCGGATACGGAACGCGCTGCCGGTGCGGCCCGGTTTTCCCGCCAGCCGCGCCAATGATTCTTTGAGCTCAGGGGTCACGATCTCGTCGGCGTCCAGCGCGAGGATCCAGGGATTCCGCGCTGCACCAATGGCCGCGTTGCGTTGCGCACCGATCGTGCTGCCGGCCACCGTGATGACGCGAGCGCCCGCCGCGCGGGCGATAGCGGGAGTACCGTCCGTCGAGCCGGCGTCGGCGACGATGACTTCGTCGGCCCAGCGTACGGCTTCGAGAGCCGCACCAAGGCGCGCCGCCTCGTTCAGCGTCGCGATCACAACCGTGATCGGAATGCGGTCAGTCATGCGGGTGGGACGCATCGGCCAATTGCTAGACACCCGGCGTCGGATATTCCCCTGACAGACGCGCTCAACCGAGCCGCGTTAATGCAAAAGGTGAACGCGTTAAGGGTTCACGCCGTTGTGGCTGGCCCCGCTTCGGGGCGGCTCACCCGGATCGATCGCGCCTACGCGGGCGACGACGCGGCCTGCGCCTTCTTGGGCTGCAGATAGATGCGCTCGAAGAACACCGGCTCTCCGCCACGCCGCTTGAGCTCCGGCTCCGGCCGGCGTGCTTCACGGCCCTTGAACGCCAGGTAGCTACCCACCGCCAACACGATCGTGACGATGAACGACACGAGCACCACGGAGGACAACAACATGTTGATATCCATGACTCACTCCACTGAATGCTAGATGCGACCGGCGCGCTCGAGCTTGCCCCAGCCCATTTTGACGTTGAGGAATTCTTCGGCCGTGGCGAACAGCTTGGCGACGTCCACGGTCACGACGAAGAAGAAGCGGTAGAGAATCGCCAGCGGGACGAGCCGCAGGTCTTCTTCCTCCATCGCCACGGTGTGCAGGGCGGCCGCCACGTCCAACCACGTCAGCAGCAGCCACCAGTACAGCACATACACCGGCGCCCCGGCGGCGAGCGCCGCGAAGCTGAAGAACAGATTGCCGAACACGTTCATCAGCGGCCAGGCAATCGCCTCGAACAACATCGATTGGAGTGAGACCCACATGGCGAAGCGCGTGCGCGGATTGAATAGCGCGGACGAATGCTTGCGGAGCGCCTGCATGATGCCGCGGGTCCACCGATAGCGCTGCTTCAACAAATCGAAGAGCGTTTCCGGCGCCTCGGTATACGCGATCGCCTGATCCTCGTACACGATGTGCCAACCGGCGGTCAACAGCTTGAGCGTCAGGTCGGCGTCCTCGGCGTAGGTGTCCGTGTCGTAGCCGCCCGCGCGTGACAACGCGTCGCGCCGGAAGACGCCGATGGGCCCCGGGACGATATTCACCGCGTGCACGAATCCCTGCGCGCGGCGCGCCATGTTCAGGCCTTCGATGTACTCGAGCGCCTGCAGACGGGTCCACAGGTTGCGCCGATTCACGACTTTCACGTTCCCCGCCACCGCGCCCACATTCGGATCGCGGAAATGCTGCATCGCGTACCGCAGCGCGCCGACGCTCAGCTTCGAGTCGCCGTCCATGCAGAGCACGAACGGGGTGCGCGCCAGACCGATACCGGTATTCAATGCTCGCGCCTTGCCACCGTTGCTTTTGCTCACGACACGCACGGTCGCGCGTCCGTAGTAGCCCTCGAGCTCCGCGGCCTTCGCGTAGGTCTGATCGGTCGAGCCGTCGTCGATCACGAGCACATCGTACGCCGGATAGTCCAGCTCGAGCAGGCTGCGAATCGCACCCTGGATGACCGCTTCCTCGTTGTACGCCGGTACGAGGATCGTCACCAGCGGCTCGAAGCGCTCTTCAGGCTCGACCCGCGTTTTCGCCTCGACGTGCTGGAGATAGCCGAGCCACAACAGCACGAGATACCGCGCCATCGTGATCATCAGGAACGCCGTCACGACGACGATCGCGATGCGCAGCTGCGGGCTGTTCACGTCGACATGCGTGTGCGGCACCGTGAACATCACGGCCCCGGCGACCGCCAGGAGCAGGATCGCCGCTGCAAGCACGAAGTACAGATATTTGACGCGCATGGTCGTGGTTACGGAGTGATGCGAAGCCGGGCGCTCGCGCGCGCCGAGTGATAGCCGCTGTCGCGAACGCCGTGCGCGTAGTCGCCGTCGAGCGTCAGCGACCACCAGCGGCGGCGGTATGCGAGTGCCAGTCCCGTCGACAATTGCGACGCGCTCCGCGACGTGGAATCCGTCGGATCGAAGCTGTCGTTCATGCGACCGATGCCGGGGAGAACGCGCGCGCTGACGCTGAACCCGCTGTCCTGCTGGGTCGAGAGCTCGAGACCGATCGCGTGTGAAGTGAAGCGTCGCGGATCCCAGTACGAGGCACTCGCCTGATCGAACCCGATCATCCCGCCGGAATAGATCGCCGAGACACCCCGCCAGAGCGCGTAGCGTGCTCCGAGCTGGAGCTGCGTGCGGTCGTTACCGTCGCTCAACCACATGCGATCCACACCGAACGAGAACGCCGCCATTCCCGCCGGAATCGTCAGCGACGCACTGGCCCCGCGATACGTGAGCGTCCGCGGCGACATCAACCATTGGAAGGTGGGACCGGTGCGAAGCTCCGCCGAAGTCCACAGCCCAAGCCATGAACCGGCGGCCGACACCGAGCCATAACCAAATTGGCCGCGTTCGCGATAGTTGACCGCGCCGCCCTCGGCGGAGAAGCGATAGGAGCGGAAATAATCCACAAGACCGAGATACGCCGCGGCGCCGTCGTCGGAACCGAGCCGCCGCGCATCCGCGCCAACGAGCAGCGCCGACGTCGGTCCAATGGCGAACCCCCCGCCGAGGCCCGCGATCGACAGATCAAAGCCGGCATTGTCGCCCAGGTATGAGGCGAAGGTGTTCCACCCCAGCTCAGAGCTCAGAATGGCAGCCTTTTCACGACGCTCCGCCGCTGCCAGCTCGGCGAATCCACCCTCGGCGCCCGCGTCACCCGGGCGGAGCGCGCTCGCTTCGGCGTACGCGTTCCGTGCCTGGAGGCGATCACCTTGCCAACGATACAAGTCGCCGAGCATGACCCACGCTTCCGGCGACGGCCGTTTGGCGATGGCCGCCGAGAGATCGCGCTCGGCCGCGACGTTGTCGCCGCTGAACGCGTACAGTCTGCCGCGTGCCATCAACAAATCCGGATCACCGTCCGCAACGCTGAGCAGCGTGTCGTATTGCGCGACCGCCGCCCCGCGGTCGCCCGACCATGCGAGGGCCTCGGCGTACGCCTGACGCAGCTTCGCGTCATTGGGCGACAAGGCCACCGCGTGTCGAAGCAGGCGAGCATCACCGAGCGAGTCGCCGGCCATCGCGTGGACACCGGCCGCTTCTCGAATCAGCGGCAAGGACGACGGATTCGCGTCGACGAGGGTATCGAAATGCGCGGCAGCGAGATCCAGACGGCGCTCGGCCGCGAGCAGGCGCGCGAGGGTGAGACGATACGGTGCGTATTGTGGATCTTCGGCAACCCATCGCGCCGCATCAGCGGACGTCGGGTCGTACGAGTTGCGCGCCACGTGGAGCATGACGACGAACGTCGTATCGCCCGGAACGTGGAGCGTGACCCAACGAAGTTCCGGGTCCGCCTCACGCGGATGATTGCCCCAGGCCAAAGCGCGCGCCAAACCGACGTGGGCGCCGACATCGTTACTGTCCGAGGCAATGAGAATTCGATAATTCGCTGCGGCACTGTCGTACTGCTGAAGGGCCAGCAGAGCCGCGGCGTACTCCGCACGAGCGCCACTGTCGGGCGACGCCATCAACAGCTCGCGATAGCGCGCGAGGCCGTCCGGCGCTCGTCCGTTGCGGACGAGCAGACGCGAAAGCTCACGAAGCGCTTCGGGATCGCGCGGATGCTTTACGTCCCAGGCCTCGAGCGCCGCAATGGCATCCGACGGACGATTCGCTTTTCCGGCGAGGTAGAGCTTGTCGCGCAGTTGCTGTCGTTCTGATGGC
>DATLPC010000008.1:0-11373 GCA_035535975.1 Gemmatimonadaceae bacterium
AATACCGTCAGGTCTGCTTGCCGATCTTGCTGCTCGTTGCGTCCAGGATCATGCACGCTCAAGCCGTACCTGCAACAATCGCTGAAGCCGAAAGCGAAGGCGCTGGGTATTTGCGGGCTGGTGTGGGCTTGCCAACGCAGCCCTTTTTCGCGACACAATTTGACGGTACGAGCGATAGACGCTGCGTGACTTCAACGTCCGAGAATCCGCGTGGAGGCTCGTTGCGCTCAGGCGAGATAATTGTTCGAGGCAGACTAGTCGGTCCGAACGGGTTACGGGCGGGAAGGGCACATAAAATCCTCTGGCTTCCTCTGCACGGAACATCCGCATTGCGGAGTACGCCACTGGTCTTGCGAGCTCGCTCCCTAAGTCACCCATCCGACTCAGTTCGTCTCAGTGTTACTGCTTTGGCGCGTGGTGGTGGTGCGTCGTCGCCGCTGTACGGCTACCCCAGCTCTGTTTCGTTTCCCGGCCCGGGTCAATGGCTCCTTATTGCCACTGCGGGAGCCGACTGGGGATGTTTTGTCTTCGCAGTGGAGGCGAGGGACAACAGCACCTCCTCGTTGTTCTCTCCTTAGGTAATACGGAGGGGGGGCACAGACGACGGCCGACACCAGAGATACCAATAGTCTGCACATTCAACTTCCAGCAGGTTGGCTGATGGTCGCGCCTGTGTCCGTCTGCTTTCGCACTCGCCAGGCCCCGCGTTCGCGTCAGGATCGCTCTCGGCCGACCTAGGGAATGCTTAAGGTGATCCCGCAGCGGTGTGCCGTGAAAGTGATTAACGCCAAAAAAACAAAACCGGCCAGCCATCGGCTCGCCTTGAGGGCGACTTAGGGGGGTCCGATAGGTGACCGGCTGTGTTGTGACGGGGAGCGTATCCGCAGCGCGTCAGGCGAGCGTCATGTCGAACTTTTCAGACCGATGGAGAGCGGGCGAATATGTGCGTTTTCCGCCGCTTGAGGCGTGGTGTCGGTTCAGGTGTCGGTTGGCATCCGTTCCTTTGTCGGACTTCGCTTCACAATCCCGGCAGATCGCGTGACTGTCAGAGGGAAAAAGTGACTTCGCGTCGGGGTTGCGCGGCTTAGTCCAGCGCCTGGAAAGTGTGTTTAGGTCAAAAGCCTAACGTGGGTTCGAATCCCACCCCATCCGCTTTGCGAAGACGATTGTTGTCGACTCCCTCGGGTACGAGGAATGTCCAAGAATTGACCCTCGGTCAGAATGATGCGATCGAGAGGGCGTTGGCAGCGACCCCTCGCCAGATTGTTATTGTCCTGACCGCGAGGCGTCGTGCCGGCAGATATCGAGGGCAATGCCTCGGCGTACCGTTTGGCCGATCTCGGCTACTCGATCGACCTCGATCACGCATCGCATTTGCTGGCCGGAGAAACTCGCGGCCGCTCCCGACCGGCCCGGCTCGAGGCGCAGACATTTCAGATCCGGAATCCGCCGCTCTTCGTCTCGTTGGGCGAGCGCCCGCTGGCGTTGGGTAGCCTGCGAACGACGGCGGCGCTTTCGGCCCACTTATACGACTTCGGCGTGTGCTCGATGCGACTCACGATCGAAGCTCGCGGGGTCGACTGGGCGGGGTTCGTTGCGCTCGGTATAGCCTTCGACTCGTCCGCCGATGTCGAGGCGGCGTTGGAAGCGGAGATCGCCGCGCTGGCCAAGCGAATCGCTCCTGCCATCGAGCGTCCAAGCATCGCCCCCGTTCGCGAAGACTACGTCGTCTTTCGACTCAATCTCCCCTTCCAACGGGCGGACGACGGTGGGCTCGGCTCGGCGTTCAGCGAAGACGAGCTGGTGACGCTCCTGCTGCGCGAGAAACGGGCGCTCGCCCCGGCGGCGCGCCGCGAGCTGTTGGCGAACAGGTTTTCCTACTACGACGACGACCTGGTCGTGCTCACCTGGGACAACGCGCTGGTCGTCGAGCCGAGGCGGGACGACACGGACGTCGAGTTCGTTCTCGAGTTCGCGAACGCGCAACTGCTCGAGTTCCGAGTCTACGACGCGGAGCTGGACGATGAGCTCCCCGCTCTCTACGACCGGATCGAGGAACGTCGACGCGCGGCGTTCACCCGCCGATTCCGGCCGCTGCTCGCCCGGCTGCAAACGCGCGTCGCCGATATCACGGAGATCGTGGAACGGGCGGACAATGCGTTCAAGGTCACCGACGACGTGTATTTAGCGCGGATCTATCGTGCCGCTCTCGAGCTATTTCGCGAGCCCGCTTGGCGGCGCGGCATCGATCGGAAGCTTGGGATCTTTCGCGACACGTACTCGATGCTGAACGCGGAGAGCCAGGCTGCGCGCACCGAGTTGCTGGAAGTGATCGTCGTTCTGCTGATTGCCGCCGAGATTCTCCTCGGAATCCTCCGCTGAGGCCTTTGGCCGAAGGGCTAGACGGATAGTCACCTCGGTCGACTAGCAGGCTCAAGAATCACGCGACCCACCTCACAATCCGCTGCAATTCGTGGGAGTGCCCTGCGTCACGGCGCGTCGCGGCAGCTTGGCTTTGTTTCTCCGGCTGCGGGGGACCAGCGCACATCGGGATGACACAACAACGGAAATCAGATCGCCGAAGCATCGTGGGCGCCGACGGCTGCGAATGGCTCGTCCGCGAGCTCGAGACCAAGGGCGTGGCCACGACATCGCGATCGCTCGTCTTCGAGCGTCCGGAAGTGGTGCGCCGCGTCCGGGACTATCCGCCCAACTGGGCGAGTTTGACCGACGACCAACTGTACCGCGTGAGCCTCCGCACATAACGTCGCGGAGGCCCGCCGCCGTCTCGCCTGACGTCCCGGAATCGCGCGGCGACGCCCGTTTGCCGGCACGTATTGCGGCGACTCACCCGGTGAACGATGCTTGCCCAGGCACATCACCTGGGGTGGGTTATGATTTTCGTAGCGGGAGCAACCGGATTTCTCGGTAGAGAGATTTGCCGTCGCTTGATCGAGCGCGGCCAATCCGTCCGTGGCTTGGTGCGCACGACCTCGGATTCTCAGGCGGTCGAGCGCCTCCGGGCGCTCGGGGTCGAGTGCGTCGTGGGCGATGTCCGCGATCGTGCCTCACTGGATCGGGCCTGTGACGGGATCCAAACGGTCGTCAGCACCGTCACAACGACGCGCTCGCGACAGCCCGGCGATAGCATCGAGGCGACGGATGAAGCCGGGCAGTCGAACCTTGTCGATGCTGCGCGCGGCGCGGGCGTTGAGCGTTTCATCTACGTCTCGTACTCCCGGCAGCTGGCTGACGAAGGTCCGCTGACGCATGCCAAACGCGCCGTCGAGCAGCGTTTGATCGAAAGCGGCATGACGTACGTTATCCTCCGCCCGAGCTACTTCATGGAAGTCTGGCTCAGCGCGAACGTCGGGTTCGACTACACGACCCGACAGGCAACGATCTATGGCGACGGCGCGCGCAAGATCAGTTTTATCTCGCTCGCGGACGTCGCGGAATTTGCCGCGCGAAGCGCCGTCGCGCGTGGCGGCAGCGAGACGATCGAGCTCGGTGGCCCGGAGGCCGTCGCGCCGCTCACCGTGGTTCGGATTTTCGAGGAAATCGGCGCGGCGCCATTCGTCGTGCAGCGCGTGCCGGAGGACGCCCTTCAAGCCCAATTCGCGGCGGCGACCGATTCACTCCAGAAATCGTTCGCGGGGCTCATGCTCGATTACGCTCGCGGCGACGAGATTCCAATGGACGATACGCTGCAACGGTTCCCACTCACGCTGACGTCGGTGCGCGACTACGCGCGAAGCGTGCTGACGAATCAGTAGCCACCACCGAAGCGTCGTGGTGGGCCGAGTACCCGCCCACCACGACAGCTCGCGCGATCGGTTCGCTACCGTTCCGGGCCCGGCCTGCCCATATTCCTCGGCGACATGGCCGCAAAGCAATCGACGGTATTGGACGCCCGGGCGTTCGACCGGACGCTCCGCCGGATCGCCGACGAGATCGTAGAGTTGAACAACGGGACCGACGATCTCGTCATTGTAGGAATTCAGCGCCGCGGGGCTCAACTCGCGGCGCGAATCGTGTCCAGCATCAGCGATCGTGAGAAGGCGAACGTTCCGCTCGGCGCGCTGGACATCACGCTCTACCGCGACGACCTCCAAACGATCGGACCGCGACCGGTCGTCGGGCAGACGCAGATTCCCGTGGACATCGACGGACAAGTCGTCGTCATCGTCGACGACGTGCTCTACACCGGCCGCACCGTGCGCGCCGCCCTCGACGAGCTGGCCGACTTCGGCCGGCCAAGGCGAATCGCCTTGGCCGTTCTCATAGACCGCGGCGGACGCGAGCTGCCGATTCAGCCGGACATCGTCGGCAAGACGATCTCCGCCGAGCCGTCACAGCGCGTGGACGTGCTGGTCGAAGAGCTCGACGGGAAGAATGGGGCAGTGATCGCTGAGCGGGAGGCCGTTACGTGAACCTGTCGCTCGGCAAGGATCTCCTCGGGCTCGAGCCACTCAGCGGCGAGCAGATCCGACTCATTCTCGACACGGCCGAGCCATTCAAAGAGATCAGCGAGCGGGCGATCAAAAAGGTTCCGACGCTCCGCGGCGCGACGATCGTCAATCTCTTTTTCGAAGCCTCGACGCGCACTCGCGTGTCGTTCGAGTTCGCCGAGAAGCGGTTGTCCGCGGACACGGTGAACGTCGCCGCGTCGGGATCGAGCGTGTCGAAGGGGGAGACGCTGGTCGACACGGCGCGAAACCTCGAGGCGATGCGGATCGACATGGTCGTCATCCGGCACGGGGCGTCGGGCGCGGCGCAGTTTCTCGCTGAGCGCATCGAGTCGAATGTGATCAACGCCGGCGACGGCACGCACGAACATCCGACTCAAGGGCTGCTCGATCTGCTCACGCTGCGCGATCACTTCGGCAAACTCGACGGGCTCAAGGTCTGCATCGTCGGCGACGTGCTGCATTCGCGAGTCGCGCGGTCGAACATCTGGGGGCTCACGAAGATGGGCGCGGAAGTGGGCATCTGCGGACCGCGCTCCCTTCTGCCGAACGCGATCGACGAGCTTGGCGTGACGGTGTTCGATCGCGTCGAGGCGGCGATCGAGTGGGCCGACGCGCTCAACGTCCTTCGTTTGCAGCTCGAGCGGATGACGGCGGGGTACATCCCGTCGCTCCGCGAATACAACCGAGTGTTCGGGGTGTCGCGCGAACGGTTGGAGCGCGCCCCCCACGAAGTGCTCATCCTTCACCCGGGCCCGATGAACCGCGGCGTCGAGATCGACTCCGATGTCGCGGACGGCCCCTTCAGCGTGATTCTCGATCAAGTGACGAACGGCGTCGCCGTGCGCATGGCGGTGCTCTACCTGCTCTCCGGCGGCCGGCCGGAGCTGGCCGAAGCCGCCAAATCGGGCGGCGGCTCGCCGTCGGCGAAGGGAAAACGCGGCGATGAGTAAGTCGATATTGCTTCAAGGCGGCCGCGTGGTCGATCCGTCGCAGAAGATCGATCGCGTCGCCGATGTTCTCCTCGTCGGCGACACGGTTGAAGCCGTCGGCGAACGGATCGCGGAGTCAGCCCAGGCCCGCGAGGGCTTGGAGACCATCGATTGCCGCGGCCTCGTGGTGTCGCCCGGGTTCATCGACGTCCACTGCCATCTTCGCGAGCCCGGCCGCGAAGAAGTGGAGACGATCGCCAGCGGTGCGCGCGCGGCGGCGGCGGGTGGCTTCACCGCGGTGTGCGCGATGCCGAACACCGATCCGGTGACCGACAATCAGGCCGCGGTCGGCTTCATCATCCGGCAAGCGACGCTGGCCAACGCGGCTCGCGTCTATCCGATCGGCGCGATCTCGGTCGGCCAGCGTGGCGAATCGCTCGCCGAATTCGGGGAGATGGTGGCGGCCGGCGCGGTCGCGGTGAGCGATGACGGAAAACCGGTCGCCAGCGCGCACCTCATGCGCACGGCGCTCGAATATGCGCGCACCTTCGGCATCCCGGTGGCCGACCACTGCGAGGAGCCGACGCTCGCCAAGGGCGGCGCGATGAACGAAGGGGTCGTGTCCGCGAGACTCGGGCTGAAAGGCGTGCCGTCGGAAGCGGAGGAGATCATGGCGATTCGTGACATCCTTCTCGCGCGCCGCACGGGCGGACACGTACACCTCTGCCACATGAGCACGCGTGGCTCGGTCGAGCTCATTCGGTGGGGAAAGGAACGCGGGATCAACGTGACGGCGGAGGTTTGTCCGCACCACATCTCGCTGACCGAGGACGCGGTCGAGGGATACAATACCAACGCGAAGATGAATCCGCCGCTGCGCACGACGGACGACGTCGCCGCGCTTCAGGAGGCTGTGCGCGACGGCACGATCGATCTCATCGCCACCGACCACGCGCCCCACCACTACGACGAGAAAGAGCGTGAGTTTGCCGATGCGCCCAACGGCATCATCGGGCTGGAGACCGCGCTAGCGGTGAACCTTACCTGGCTCGTGGCGAGCGGGATCATCGACGTTTCGACGCTCGTCGAGAAGATGTCCTGTGCCCCAGCGCGGGTGTTCCACCTTCCCGGCGGTTCGTTGCGACGCGGCTCGCCGGCCGACGTCACCGTGTTTACCCCAGACGAACAGTGGGTCGTGGATCCGGCCCGTTTTCGCTCCAAGGGGCGCAACACGCCGTACACGGGGAAGACGCTCCGCGGGCGGGTGCGCTCGACGATCGTTGGCGGACGCGTCGCGCACCGCGACGGGGCGTGACGCCCACCACGGACCGGGAGACCCTCGGGCGGGCCATTCTCCAGGTCTGCCGGCGCCTTTACGACCGCGGATTGGTGGCCGGGCCGGATGGGAACGTCTCGGTCCGCCTGCCGGATGAGTCAATTTTGGTTACACCCAGCGGTCTGTCGAAGGTGGATGTTACCCTCGATGATCTGGTCATCGTCCATCTGGATGGAAGTGTGCTCGATGGCCGGCGCTCGCCGTCGAGCGAGCTGGCCATGCACCTCCGCATCTACCGGCGGCGCGACGACGTCCGAGCGGTAGTCCACGCCCACCCGCCGACGGCGACGGGGTTCGCCGTCGCCGGCGAATCGTTCATGGCGCCTGTGCTGCCCGAAGTTATCTTGCAAATGGGAGCGGTTCCGCTCGTGCCTTACGCCACACCAGGAACGGAAGATCTCCCGGACGCGATGGAGCCATTTCTCGCCGCCCACGACGCATTTCTGTTGGCAAATCATGGTGCGACGACCGTGGGTCAAACCCTTGTCGCGGCGCATCAGCGGATGGAGAGTCTGGAGCATGCGGCGCGGATTCTTCTCGCCGCTCGCACGGTGGGACGCGTGAACGAGTTGACGACTGCCGACGCGAATCGGCTGCGTGGCGCAGGAAAAGGCGTGAGGATCGCCGATGAATGATTCCAATCGCTCGTTGAACGAAGTGCCCGCGCTCATCCAAGAGCGCCGGCGGTACGAGCAGTGGCTCGCCGCCCTCGACGCGAGGCGGGACACCACGCCGCAGCACGTGCTCGAGCGCGTGAAGGCGGACTATCAGGGGCGACTCCAGCGTGTGCAGGAGCAGCTCGCGCTCCATCGCCAGTCGATTCTCGAAGAGCGGGCGAGCGTGGAATCGCGACGCTCACTGATCGAAGCGGAAGAGCAGTTGCGTCGCGACGAGCGGTCGGAGCTGGAACTTCGGTCGCACGTCGGCGAGCTGGCCGGGGCCGAAGCCGACGGTGCGTTCCGCGCCGTCGACGACGCACTCGAGCAGCTTGCGCACGAGCGGAAACAGCTCGAGACGCGGATCGAGGAGCTCGAGGAGCTGCTCGAGCTGCGAGTCACACCGGCGGCCGCGCCGCCGGCGAGTGCTCCACCGCCGTCAGCGGCGCCGGTCCAAGATCGCTTACCGCAGCACGCTCCGGCGGCGGCGTCACACGGTCCGCCGCCGCCGCAGCCGCCTCGCGCCGAAGAACGGCAAGCTGCGCGGAGCCAGTCGGAAAAGTTCGACGAGCTCGCGTTTCTCAGCGAGGTCGTTGGCGAGGGCGCTCCGGGTCAGCCCGGACGACGTCCTGGAGCGCAGGTCGGCAATGGCGCCGCGCAAGCGGCGCAGGTCATTACTCGCGACGAAGCGGCGGCTGAGGCACTCGCGCGCAGTCTGCGCGCCTCGGTGGAGTCTGGTACCGCCGAGCGCCCTCTGGCGGCGAACGTAACGTCCAATACGCCGATCGTGCTGCGGCCCGCTCCGGGCGCCGATCAGAGCAAAACGCTCAAGTGCGGCGAGTGCGGCGCTCTCAACTATCCGACGGAGTGGTACTGCGAACGCTGCGGCGCTGAGCTCGCAGCGCTCTAACTAGGCCTTCGCGAGGTGGCTCTTGCGGCGGGCGGCTGTGTTCTTGTGAATCAGCCCCTTCCGTGCGGCGCGATCGAGCAGCTTGACCGCGGCGAGCTTGATGGCCGGCGTCGCGTCGGACGCGGCGGCTCGCTTGAGCGCCGTCCGCAAAGCGGAACGCTGCGCCCGGTTGCGCACGGTCGCCGCGCGCGACTTGCGCATGTTCTTCTTGGCGGATGCGATATTCGGCACGAAAAACGTCTCCAAACGAACGTGATGGGTCGGACTTTGGGAAGGGATGAACCTAGAGTTCGAAGAGGGCAAAGTCAAGGCACGGTAATGCTTTGACACACGCAGGCTCGATTACTAGCTTACGCGCGGTTCCGTTCACCATCCCCCCCGCTGCGCCGACGTTGCATATCCAGGATGTCCTGCTGTTCGTGCCGGTGCTGTTGTTCTCCGTCATCGCGCACGAATACGCCCACGGCTATGCGGCCCTCAAACAGGGCGACACCACCGCCCTGAGCCTCGGGCGTCTCACCTGGAACCCGATCAAGCACATCGATCCGTTCATGACGGTGCTGCTGCCGGCCCTCCTCTTCTACACGACGAAGGGCGCGGTCGTTCTGGGCGGCGCCAAGCCCGTGCCGGTGAATCCGCGAAATTACCGGAACTACAAACGCGGCGACATCATCGTTTCACTCGCCGGCGTCGCGACGAATCTCGGGATCGCCATCGTTTCGATGATCCTCTTCGTCATCATCGGGTTGATCGGCCGCGGAGCCGCGCCCGCGGAGCCGACGCTGGCCATCCTGCAAGCGATGATGTTCAACGCGCTACGCCTCAACTTGGTCCTCGTTGCGTTCAACCTGATTCCGATTCCGCCGCTCGACGGATCGCACGTCATGAAGTACCTGCTGCCGACGGCACTCGCGGTCCGCTACCAGCAGCTCGGACGATACGGTATCGTCATTCTCGTTCTGCTCCTCGGTTTCGGCAGTCGAATCCTGTCGCTCTGGATGCTGCCGGCGCTCGCCTTCGGCGGGTTCCTCTTCCGATGGGCGCAGCCGTTCTCACTTCCATCGCTCGCGCAATGGCTACCGATGTAATCGCACACGCGGCGATCGCGCCTACGACGTATTTCGCCGACGGGAACGGCACGGGCGGAGTCGGAACGACCGACTCGACCTTCGTCGTGGAGCTGAGTGCCTTCTCCGGGCCGCTCGACCTCCTGCTCACGCTGATTCGCGAGGAGCAGGTCGACATCTACGACATCCCGATCGCGCGGATCTGCGAGCAGTTCGTCATCCGCATCCGGACACTCGGCTTGAATGAAGCCGCCGAGTATCTCGAGATGGCGGCGCGCCTCATTCGCATCAAGGCGCAGATGCTGTTGCCGCGCGCTGACGAAGAGCAGTGGGAGGATCCGCGCGCCGAGCTCGTACGACGCCTGCTCGAGTACCAACAGATGCGTGAAGTCGTCGACATCCTCGAGCGGCGGGGCGAAGAGCGGCGCAATCAGTTCGCGCGTGCCTACATTCCGGCCGCGGCCGAGCCGCCGCAGGCGCCGCTGGCGTTGTCGCTCGCCGAGCTGCTGTCCGCCGTCGATCGCGTGCTGCGCGCCGCGAAGCAGCCGAACATGCACGAAGTCATCCCGCGGGCGCTCGACGTTCCCGGCGCCATCGCGACGATTCGCTCCGTGCTCGTTCTGCGCGCGCGTATTCTATGGACGGAGATCGTCGACGGTTCCGCGGAACCGTGGCAGATCCTCTCGACGCTCTTGGGTCTCCTCGAGCTCGCGAAGCTGGGCGAGTTGCGCGTGGCCCAGCCGAAACCTTTTGCCGACGTGGAAATCACTCGTGACACCGCTAGCGAAGCTGCTTGAAGCGGCGCTCTTCGCGAGCGCGCGGCCGATCGCGACCGAAGAATTGGCGACGCTCGAGCCTGAGGCGTCGAAAGCAGAGCTCCAGTCGGCGCTCGACGAGCTGCGTGAGCACTATGATGTGGATGGGCATGGAGTCGAACTCGTGGAAATTGGCGGCGGCTGGCAGATCCTGACGCGCGCCGAGTACACCGAGGCGATCGAGCGCGCCCAGTTGGCGTCGCGCCCGGCGCGCCTCTCCGGAGCGTCGCTCGAGACGTTGGCGATCATCGCGTATCGGCAGCCGATCAGCCGAGCCGAAATCGAGGAGATTCGCGGCGTGTCCGTCGGCAGCGTGCTCAAGTCGCTCCACGAGCGCGGACTGATCGACGTCGTTGGCCGTGCCGAGGGGCTGGGCAGACCGTTGTTGTATGGAACGACGCCAGTCTTCCTCGAATACTTCGGCCTTCGGCACCTCGAAGAACTGCCGCGCGCCGACGAGCTGGCGATCGCGTTGCGCGTACCGGAGAGACCGGTCGAGGTCGAAGCCGCGGCGACCGTCGGCGACGACTGATGTCCGAGCCGATGCGCATCCAACGCGCGCTCGCGCGCGCGGGGGTCGCGTCGAGACGAAAGGCGGAAGAGCTGATCGCCGCCGGGCGGGTCACCGTGAATGGGACGGTCGCGCAGACCGGCCAGGTCGTAGACCCCGAGAAAGACAAGATATCCGTCGACGGCAAGCCGGTGTCCAAACCGCGCCCGGCCGTCTGGCTCATGTTGAACAAGCCGGCCGGGGTGATGACCACCCGCTCAGATCCCGACGGCCGACGCACGGTGTTCGATCTGGTGCCCACAGTACCCGGCCTGACCTACGTCGGACGGCTCGACTATCTGACCGAGGGGTTGCTGCTCCTGACGACCGACGGGGCAGCCGCGAATCGCCTGGCCCACCCGCGAGGGGAGATCGAGCGGACGTATGTGGCGATCGTCACAGGAAAGGCCGATGAAGCGGCCAAAATTGCCCGGGCAGGCGTAATGCTTGACGATGGACCCGTCCGGCCGAAGCGCGTCGAAGCGCGGAGGCTTGGCCGCGACCGATGGGAGTTCGAGGTTACCATAACCGAGGGACGGAAGCGCGAGGTCAGGCGTCTTTGTACAGCGGTTGGACTCGGCGTCGAGCGGTTGATTCGTGTCCGATTCGGACCGATCGAGCTCGGGGACTTGCCGGAG
>DATLPC010000009.1:0-46880 GCA_035535975.1 Gemmatimonadaceae bacterium
TCAGCCCGGTCCTTACCGGCTGCGCCGATTCATAGCGCACGGGCTCGTCGCGTTGTGGCGCGGCCGGGTTCCAGTTTCTAAAGCATAGAATAGACCGAGACCGTCTTGGCGCGTGTGCTGTAGCCTTGTCGCCTTGTCGCCGAGTCGCCGAGTCGCCGAGTCGCCGAGCTACGGCTCCGCGAGGAACTTCTCCACCGCCGGCCACACGATCTCCGGCCGCTCGAGGTACACGAAGTGCGCGGCCCGCGGCACCTTGATCAGCGTCGCCATGCCTTTTGGCATCGCGCTGACCCATTCTTCGACGAGATCCATCGGAATCGTCTCGTCTTCGCCGTGCATGACGAGCAGCGGCACCTTGAGCGAGGCGAGCGCGGGGCGGAGATCCCAGTCGCCGAACGAGTTCGTGATCGTGCGTGTGCCATAGCGCGACCCATAGCGAATGCCGCGCAAATCCGTCTCGCAGAAATCGGCCTTCATGAGCGGCCAGGTGCGATCCGGTTCGCTCAACCGCGGCCGCATTCCGATGCGCCAATACTCGCGGCACCCGGCGCGCGCCGCGGAATCCGAGATCGTTGAATCAAGCTGCTGGCGATTGGCGGCCTGCATCGCCCGGCGCTGCGTGCTGTCGAGCCTCGCGCTGAAGTTGCGTCCGTAGCGCGCGTTGTAATCGCCTTTCCGCGGCGGAACGGGGCCGAAGAAGATCATCTTCTTGACGTTTGCCGGATGCGCGATGGTGTAGCTCGCGGCGAGCAACGGTCCGTACGAGTGCGCGACGAGCGTGACGCGGTTCAACCCGAAATGCTTGCGCAGATCGTCGAGGTCCTGAATCTGGCGCGCGGCGTAGAGACGCGTCGTATCGGCGGGAAGGTCCGACCGTCCACCGCCGCGCTGGTCGTAGTAGATGACGACGTGGCGATCGCCGAACATCGCCGCCATGTCGTTATAGATGGTCCCGAGATCGAGCCCGGGTCCGCCGTGAACGGCGATGATCGTGTCGACCCCCGGCCCAGGATGGCCGGATGTTCGATAAAACAGGCGTGCGCCGTCGGAGACGGTCACGTAGCCGCTCTGCTGCGCGGCGACGATCGCCGGAACGAAGACGAGTGAGACCAACGCGCCGAGCTTCATGAGAGTTACCTCAACAGTGTCGTGACCCCGCCGTCGAGCTGGTACAGCGCCTCCACCTCGGCGTCGGTCAGAGCGCGGGAGTACATGCTCAGCTCATCGAACAGCCCCGTGTAGTTCACGCCGAGTCGAACCGTGGCGAGCGCGGGCTCCATGTTGAACGGCTCTTTGATTCCTTCGGCCGTTCCGGCGAGCTTGCCGTTGAGATACAGTTTCGCCGTTCCGCCGGAGTCGTTGCCGATGCGCGAAAACGCGACGACGACGTGCGTCCATTGGCCATGCGTGAATGGCGGCTGCGCCACGGCGACGGTGCGCTGATCGAAGAACGCGGTCTGCTCCGTCGGAGCCTTCCCTTTCGTCCAGGCGACCGAATCGCCGAACACCCCGAGCCGGAAGCGGCGTGGCTTATCGTCGCGCGTGAAGTCGACCCAGATCGCGGTGTTGTTGTAGGCTTTGTCGGTGATCTGCAGCGGATCGGTGTACCCGGGCTCGAGATCGGTGTCGGGACTGAGATTGAGCCAGAAGGAGATCGTCCCGGTCCAGTTTCGGGGACGATAATTCGTGTTCACCGCTCCTCTATAGAAGACGGCCTGCGTGTTCTTCTTGCGGAACTGCAGCGCGTCGCCGTAGCGCCCCTGTCCTTTGGCGATGACGATCTCGGGGCTGACGACGTCGGCGACGGCTGCGTCGAGCTTACTGTACGACGGCGCCGTGTAGATGAGGCGATCGCCATGCGCGTAGTCGGCGTCAAATCCGCGATCGAACGACGCGACGAAGGCCAGCGTCGCGCGAAGACTATCGCGTAGTGCCGTGGCAGGGCGTTGCGCACCCTGCGGCGCGGGGGCGTTCTGCGCCGCGAGGCGCGCTGGCGCCATCGGCGCGGCGGTCGTTACGGCGATGGCAAGGGCGATGAGACGAACGGGCGTGTCGCGCATCGGAAGTCATGGCAAATGTGAACGTCGGGTGATCGGCGCGAAGGACTTCCCGACCACGACCCTATTGTATCGCCGAACATCGCGCTCCGTGAGCCGGATGCGCCCCGTGTTCTCGCAACCCTTCCGTCCAGCTCGCGTGGCCGTTGCGCGCGCCGAGGGCGGGCGCTCTTATTGTCTTGCTTCCGACAGAACCTGGAGAAGGAATGATGCGTACGATGTCAGGGTTGATTCGGTGCGCCGCCGGCCTTCTGCTCGTCGCGGGCGCCGCGCACGCGCAGGCGACGAAGGAGCAAGCCACCCTCGCCGCCCAGATGCGCGGCGCAAAGCACGTCGCGCTTGGCGACGCCATCGCGGCCGCCACCACCTCCGGTAAGCCGATCTCCGCGCGCTATGAATACGAGGACAAGAAGCTGAAGCTGTCGGTCTTCATCGAGAAAGACGGCGCCTTTTCCGAAATCTTTTTCGATCACATGACCGGAAAGGTGGCGACGGTCGACAAGATCACCGGCGGCGAAGATCTCAAGGATGCCAAAGCCCAGAGCAAAGCATCCGCCAAAGCCAAGGTGACGCTCTCGGCGGCGCTCGAAAAGGCGCTGGCGACGAACGCAGGATACACGGCCGTCGAGGTCATCCCGATGCTCGAGGGCGGGCGTCCCGTGGCGGAGATCACCTTGATGAAGGACGGCCAGTTCAAGGCGGTCTCGGAGCCGCTCAACTGACGTACGGCCGCCGAGTCGCCGAGTCGCCCAATCGGGTGATTTTTCGTCCGTTCGGCGAAAATCACCCGAACAGGTGACGCGCGATTTAAGGCCCCAACGCAGAATGGCGACGTCACCAACCCCTATTCCAATGAAGAAAATCGTCTGGACGTTCGGTCTCATCTCCGGCGCGGTCATGGCTCTGTTCATGATCGTCACCTTGCCATTCGCCAACGCCATCGGCGAGCACAGCCTGATCCTCGGGTACGCGGGCATCGTCGCCGGCTTCCTGCTCGTGTTCTTCGGCGTTCGTTCCTACCGCGACAATGTGTTGGGCGGCAGGATCGGGTTCGGCCGGGCCTTTACCGTCGGTATTCTGATCGCCGCCATCGGCAGTGTCTGCTACGTCGCGACCTGGGAGGTCCTCTACTACAAGTTCATGCCGGACTTCTATTCGAGATTCGCGCAGACGACGGTGGATCAGGCGCGGAAAAGCGGCAAGAGCGCCGCGGAGATCGCCAAGACTCAGGCGGCGATGGACGATATGACGAAGAATGCCGGGAACCCGGTCTGGGTTTTCGCCACGACGTTCGTCGAGCCGTTCCCGGTGGGCCTCCTGATCGCACTCGTCTCGGCCGGCGTGCTCCGACGAAAGCGCGGCTCGCCGGACTCGGTGATGGCGACGGCTCCGGCATAACGACCTGTCTCGCCGGGCCTGAACTGCCTGACGCAGAGAGCGCGGAGATGCATAGAGCGAGACGGACACGGAGTGCAGGCGTATGGCTCCTCGAACACCATGCTCAGCCACGACTCGGGGCGAAGGTAATGATTGGGGAAAATGCGTCAGGATGCTTCGGCGACCGAAGCGTCCAAGATCGCCCCCAAAGACTCACTTTCGTCCACCGCGATGCCGGCCGCGCCATTCAGTGGCCGGCCCGAGTCCGCGTTAGCCCGCGCTTGTCCGCGTTAGTCCGGCATTTCCAACCTCTGGGGAGCCCGGAAGAAGAGAGGATCTCGACGCCGGCCCACCAGCCAGCCTGCGCGATCTGCGTCCTCTGCATCTCCGCGCTCTCTGCGTCAGGCCGTTCAGCAGTCCGCCCCGATAGAGATTCATTCAAATACCGTTCATCCATGAACAGGGAGTCGGCACCGGTCTCGCATGAAGATCTCCATTTTGGACGACTACTTCGACACGCTCCGAACACTGGCCTGTTTTCGGAAGCTGGACGGCCACGACGTGACCGTGTGGAACGATCACATGCAGGACGTCGACACGCTCGCCGCCCGCTTGAAGGACACTGAAGTACTCGTCCTGATTCGCGAACGCACTCAGATTCGCGAACCGCTCCTCGAGCGCCTCCACGCCCTGCGCCTGATCAGCCAGCGCAGTGTCTACCCGCACATCGACGTCGACGCATGTACGCGGCGCGGGGTCGTCGTGTCGTCCGATATGCACGCCGGCACGCCGTCGTACGCGACCGCCGAGCTGACCTGGGGGTTGGTCATCGCCGCGATGCGGCAAATCCCTCGGCAGATGAACGCGCTGCGAAGTGGTCGCTGGCAAATCGGTGTCGGCAACAGCTTGCGTGGTAAGACGCTCGGCATCTACGGCTACGGGCGGATCGGCGCCACCGTAGCCGGCTACGGAAGGGCGTTCGGGATGAACATCCTCGTATGGGCGCGAGAGGCATCGCGCCAGCGCGCGCGGACGGACGGCTACCCGGTGGCGCCAAGCAAGCGCCAGTTCTTCGAGCAGTGCGATGTCATCTCGCTGCACATGCGACTCGTGGCCGAGACGCGAGGTATCGTCTCGCGCGACGACCTATCGCGCATGAAACCGACGGCACTTTTGGTCAACACGAGCCGCGCGCCGCTGATCGAGCCCGGCGCGCTTGTCCAAGCGTTACGAGCCGGCCGTCCGGGAATGGCCGCGGTCGACGTGTACGAGCACGAACCGCTGCGCGACCGCGACGACCCGCTGCTCACGATGGAGAACGTCGTGTGCACACCGCACATCGGCTACGTGACGCGCGACGAATACGAGATTCAGTTCTCCGATGTCTTCGACCAGATCGTCGCCTACGCGGCGGGAAAGCCGATCAATGTCGTGAACCCGGCCGTCTTTCAGGTCCTCGCAACGCGATAGGACGCGGGGCGCGGAATGCGCGTCCTCAACCTACCGCCGACAAAGCTCGCACCGGATCAACCCGCGTCGCTCGGCGCGCCGGGAACCACGCCGCGCCGATTGCCACCACGAGCAGCAACAGCCCGGCGGCCGTGAACGCCGCGGGGTCCCGCACGCTCACCTGAAACAACATCGAGCCGAGCACGCGCGTCACCCACAAGGCGCCCACCGCGCCGAGCGCGATGCCGGCGAGCGCCAACGTCGCTGCTTGTCGCACCACCAATTTCACCACGCTCGCCCTCGAAGCACCCAGCGCGACGCGCACCCCAATCTCGTGCGTCCGCTGCGTGACGAAGAAGGCGATCACCCCGTAGATGCCGATCGCCGCGAGAACCAGACCGGTCACGCCGAGCAGCGACAGCAGAATCGTGTTGAACCGGCGCGTCGCATTGGCCTGCACGACCACTTCGCTCATCGGCTGCACGTCGTACAATGCGAGCTGCCGGTCCACCCGAGCCACCGCGGCGCGCGCGCTGGCGCCGAGCGTCATCCCCGGCTTCGTCTTCGCGACGATCGCCATCGAGCGCTGAAACGCGTCCCACGCTCCGTTCGGCCGCTGCGTCATCGGAATGTAGATCTCCGGCGGTATCTCGGCGTCTCGACCGAACGAGCGCGTGTCGCCGATCACTCCGACGATCTCCCGCCACTCCGGAGCCTCGGCCTTCGTCCAGCCGCTGATCCGGTGGCCGATCGGGTTTTCGTTCCCGAACAGATTGCGCGCCAGCGTCTCGTTCACCACCACGACCCACGGCGCTTCCGCGCGCAAATCAGCGTCGCTCAACAACCGCCCTCGTCTGAGCGGCACGCCTATCGTCTCGAGAAAGCCGGACGTCGCCAGCCGAACGTGTCCCACATCCCGGCTGCTCCGATTCGCCGGCCGGCCTTCCACTGACAAGCCCATGTCGATGCTGATCCCCCACATCGGCAGCCGCGTGCTCGCGCCGGCGCGCTCGACCCCCGGAATCGAGCGAATCTCGTCGACGATGCGTGAGAACGCGCCCTGCACGGCCGTCGTGTCGCCATACCGGTCGGCGGGCAGCGCGACGCGAAGCATCGTCACGTTGCTCGGATCGAAGCCGAGCGGCACACGCTGCAGCCGATCGGCGCTCCGCAGAAAGAGGCCGGCGCTCACGAGGAGCACGAGCGCGACGGCGAACTCCGTGATGATCAGCGCCGCTCGCGTCCGGTCGCGCGCCATCGAACTCGATCCACGCCCGCCTTCGCGCAGCTCGCTCTGCAGATCCACCCGCGTTGCTCGCAGCGCCGGCGCCAGTCCGAACAACAAGCCGCAAACCAGCGTCGCCGCCGTCGCGAAACTCAACACCATGGGATCGAGCGCCGCTTCGGCCAGCCGCGGTACGAACGTGGGCGCCGCGCTGACGAGAAAGCGCACTCCAAACCGCGCGAGCAGCACGCCCGCCGTGCCCCCCGCTACCGCGAGTATGAGACTCTCTGTCAGGAGCTGCGACACGAGACGTTTCCGTGAACCGCCGAGCGCTCCGCGAATCGCGATCTCCTTCCGCCGCGCCGTCGCCCGCGCCAGCATCAGGCTGGCGATGTTGCTGCACCCGATCAGTAACACGAAGCTCACGGCGCCGAGCAGCACCCAGAGTTGTGTGCGATAGTCGCCGACGAGTACGTCGCTGAACGACACGACCGACACCCCTCGTCCTTTCATCTCGTCAGGATACCGGCGACGAATGCCTTCGCCGACGCGATCCAGCTCGCGCTGTGCCTGCGCGATGCTCACGCCCGGTTTCAGCTTTCCAAAGACCTGAAAAGTGTGCGCGCCGTACGTGCTTCGTTGCTGCGGCGTGAACGACAACGGGGTCCACAGCCGTTCGTCTTGCGGCGTCAACGAGTAGGCCGCCGGTGTCACACCGATGACCGTGTATTTCTCCCCGTTCAGGGTGATCGGCTTGCCGACGATCGCCTGATCGCCGGCGAAGCGAGTCCGCCACAGCCCGTACGTCAGGACGACGACGCGAGACTCCTCCTCTCCCGGCGCGAAGTACCGGCCCAGCTCGGGCGGCATGTACCCGGTTTTGAAGAATCCCGGCGTCACCCGCGCCCCGTACACCCGCATCGGCTCGCCGTCGGCCAGCGTATACGTCCGCCCGCTGAACGCCGCCGTCGCCTCGAACACGTTCGACAGCTCGCTCCAGTCGTGAAAATGCCCCGGAGATGCTCTGCCACGACCGCCGTTCAGCAGCTCGAATACCATCACCATGCGATCGGGGTCGGCGTACGGCAGCGGCCGCAAAAGCACCGCGTTCACGACGCTGAAAATCGCCGTCGTCGCACCAATGCCAAGCGCGAGTGTGAACACCACCGCGATCGTAAATCCGGCGCTGCGGCGCATCACGCGCAGCGCATAGACGACATCCTGGCGCAGGACACTGAGTTTCTCGGAGCGTCGCATCTGGCTCTCCTGCTCTTGGGCGATGGTGCTGCAGGTGCTCTTCACCCGCTCCATGTCGCCGAATCGTGTGAGCGCTTCCTCGCGCGCGTGCTCGGGATCCATGCCGGCGGCGACGAGATCGTCGATCCGCTCGCCGATGTGAAACGCGACCTCGTCGTCGACGTCGGCCTGGACATCGGCGCGCCAGAATCGCAGGTACCGCCGCCAGCGAGGTTCCGGGCGTGAGGCCGGCATCGTCAGGGCATCGACGGCGCGTCCGTCGCTTTGAGCACGCGGCTCACGGCGAGCGCGAACTCGCCCCAGATCGACGCGTTGTCGCGCAGTGCGCGTCGACCGGCGGCCGTCAACCGATAGTACTTCGCCCGCCGGTTCTTCTCCGACAGACCCCATTCGGCGTCGATCCAGCCTTTCTTTTCCAGGCGGTAGAGCGCCGGATACAGCGAGCCTTCCTCGATGCGCAGCGCTTCGCCACCCAGTTGCTCGATCCAGCGGCCGACCCCGTAGCCGTGCATCCGGCCCCAGGTGAGCGTCTTGAGGATCATGACTTCGAGAGTGCCGTGCAGGAGCTCGTTCTTCATGGGTGGCGGGAAGAAGGGCACGCCGCGCTACTCTTAGACTATCTAGGGAAAGGATGCGATCGTTCCCTTAGATAGTCAAGGGGTCGGGTCGCCCGAGCCCAACCCGACGCCCTTCTATATGTGGGCTGCGGATCGGCGGATTATTTTCGCCTCAATCGCTTCAAATACTTCATCGCGCTCGGTACCAAGCTTGATGTGGTGAGTCATTCGAGTCAGCCATCGTTCCCGAATTCGGCGAGAAACGCTCGCACCTCGATCGGCATCGGCCCCACCTTCTCACCAGCTTTCGCCCGAATCTCCGACGCGACGCGCGCCAACACTTCTCGGCTGGGCGGCTCTCGGTAATACCGGGACTCCCGCATCAACCGCTTCACGACGTCGATCACACCGTGCCACGTCGCTGACTCGAACCACATCCCGGACGGCGCCGGCGGTTCGACCGATGTTCCCGGCGGTTGATCCTTCCAAGCCAGCGTTGCTATCCGGACTCTGTCTTCCCACCGGGCGCGATAAAATGCCGACCACTCTGGCCAGCACTCGGCACAGAAGCGATGCACTTCGACTGGGTTACCATTCGCTTCACTCCGCACCGCGCGACCGACTGTCCCGCGCACGCCGCAGCCCTCGCACACCGCCTCGGCGTCGATTAGCGGCCGATCGTCGCCGCCGATGATCACCGTCACGCTGGACCTGTCCGTCATTCGCACCTCACCGTCACGGGCCGAATCAGCCCGCGTGCACCGTCAACACCATGTTCACTCCTCGACCGTCATGTCGGAATCCGCGAGCTGCTCCCGGCTCGGTAAAAATCTCCAGCGATGCCGCTGTATCAAGGATCCGGCGTCCTCATCGGTCGCGCTCAGAGGGTTCACGTCGACTCCTGTTTTCCGGCAATGAACGACCGAATGCGGTGGTATTGCCTGCTTGTGCCGAAAACCCCCGGGGAATGTCAGGTGCTCTTCGTTGAGTCGGTCGAACGGCTCGCGCTGGAGGTGAATGACATGGACCGTCGGAATACCGAACGTTGTGCCGAATAGCCGAATGCAAATCATTCCGTCGCCGCCGCTCGCGCCCGTGCGGTCGGCCTTGAGCACCAGATCACCGTCCGTGATCACGCACCGCGCGGTACCGTAGTCGACCTCGATTGGAGGCGAAGCACCGTCGACCTTCTCGAGGCGGAAATATGCTGGGATCATCTCGGCCACACGGCAATCCGTCGTCCGACCGTGTCACCGCGGCGCCGGCAGTGCAGCCGTCGCCTTACCTTGCACACGAATCACCAACCCGAAGCTGTCCGATTGCGCGGCGCGAGCCGCTTGCGACCCGAGAAAGAGCATCCGATCGCCGCGTGTCGCGAACGCTCCCGCGGCCCCACCGTCGTCGACAAGCAACCCTGCCCCCTCTCGGCCGTCGTTCGAGTCGAGTCCCAACACCACGCGGGTCGGCCGAGTGGACAAGAGGCCGTACCCCGTCCGCTCGAATCCCGTCGAGTCGTTCACCACGACCCCGGTACTCGGTGCGATGCGCTTGCCGACGTTCGGATCTGGAACCGAATCGCCGATCGCCAGCCGGTCGAACCCACGCGCGTCCAACACGACCATCCCATTCACCGAATGACGATAGTCCGCGTACCATCGCATGTACTGTTCCGGATCGGGGAAGCGGCGCGACCAGAGCGAACGAACGCGGCTGGTATCGGTGCGAACGCGGTTGCCCGCGTATGGGATTGGCGCGCCGATGAGGATTCGCTCATGCCCCTGTGCGTCCTCGACGATGATTCCTCGCACCCGGAGGATTCCCGGCGTCTGCTGGCGAAAACCAGCGACGACCGCGACCAACAGCATCGTACTGGTGACGACGGCATACGCTTGCATGAACCGAATGCTGCGCCGTAGCGACCCTCGGCGTGGCCGTGGCATGATCCCTCTCCCGGAAAGTGTCGTGACGTCCCTTAGACACCCTAAGGTACGCCCGGGTTGGGATGGGTCGCGGCCACGGAAAGCACGAACAAGTCAACCTGCTCCACGACGGGCTCTCGGCCCTCTGCCACGCCATAGCGCCTGACCGCGGCGAGTCCCGCCTCGAAGTCCTGCCGGCTCAATCGAGCCAGGATCGAATCTCCGCCTGCCGCCAGCTTCTCCGCGTACGTCGCCCAATCGGGCGCTATGGTCTGGGGGACGAGCTTCCAGTCGGCAACCTCCAGACCAGCCGCCGCAAAGGTCGCCCGCACGTCCTCGCGCGACGGCAGCGTGTCTTCCATCAGTGGCATGCTCGCCGGAAAGAACGGCGAGTATGGATACGATGCGATCTGCTCACGCGTCCCCGTTCGGATCATCACACTGCCCGCCGGCGACAGCACTCTACGGCATTCCCGCGCCGCGGCCGCCTGATCCGTGAAATGATGCAGCGACATCGACATGAAGATCAGATCGACCGACTCGTCGCCGAGCGGAATGGCCTCGGCTCGTCCAATCTCATACCGTACGCGTGGATCGCGCTGCTTTCGGCGCGCGATCTCCAGCATCTTCGACGACGGATCGAGACCGATCACCTCGGCGTCGAACTGTGCCGCCAACCCTTCCGAGAAGCGCCCGGTTCCGCAGCCCAGATCGAGGATACGGGCAATCGAACGACCGTCGAGCAACACCTCGACGGTCCGCGTCCATAGATCGAGCACTTCAGGTCCATGATCGCGTGCGCGATCGTAGACAGCCGGGATCTCGGTCCGATCGTAATCCGTCATACTTAAGCCTCTCGTCGCTCGAGCCTATGGGGCTTGGCTCACGAACGCTAACCTCGAGATCGACGGCGCGCTCCGCTTGCGAGCCCGGCCATGCCCGTTGAAGAGTTGGTACCTAAATCAGACCTGCCGTCAGCCCACTCGATCCATCTCTGTTGGAGGATTGCATAGCGATGTCTGAGACCGACACGATCATCGTCGGGGCGGGGCCCGCGGGACTCGCGGTCGGCGCCACCCTCCGGCGCGCGAATGTGCCTTTCGTGATGCTCGAGCGCGCCGAACGTGTCGGCGCGTCCTGGCACAGCCACTACGAGCGACTGCACCTTCACACGCCCAAGCGCTACTCCGCGCTGCCGCACCGGCCCTTCCCAGCCGCGTATCCGACCTACCCGTCGCGACAACAGGTATGGGAGTATCTCGAGGACTACGCTCGCGCGTTCGACCTGCGCCCTGAATTCGGCAACGAGGTGGACCGTTGCGTTCGCCGGAATGATGGCGTGTGGGAGGTGACGACGAACGCCGGCATCTATCGCAGCCGACAGCTCGTCATCGCCTGCGGTTGGCAGCGCGACCCCAACCTACCCTGCTGGCCGGGCATGGACTCGTTTCCCGGGCCGATTCTTCACAGCCGCGACTACGTGAACGGCGAGCAATTTCGCGGGCGACGCGTGTTGGTCGTTGGCTTCGGCAATTCCGGCGCGGAGATCGCACTCGATCTCGCCGAGTACGGCGCGCGGAGCGCGGTCGCGGTGCGCGGAAGGGTGAACGTCATTCCGCGCGATCTGCTCGGCGTTCCGATCATTGTGTTCGCGCTGCTCTGGCGCGCCGCGCCGACCCGTCTCGCTGACGCCGTGAACGCACCGACGTTGCGACTGGCGCTCGGCAACCTCGCGGCTCTCGGACTGGAGAAACGCAAGGACGGCCCGTTTACACAGATCGCGGAGTCGCATGAGATTCCGGTCATCGACGTGGGCACGATCGCGCGCATTCGCGCGGGTGAGATCGCCGTGCGAAAGGGCGTCGAGTCGTTCGACCGCGACGAGGTTCGCTTTGCCGACGGGTCGCGTGAGAGCTTCGACGCCATCGTGTTGGCGACGGGATTTCACGCGGGGCTGCAGCGCGTGTTGCCAGACGACGGCGGCGTGTTCGACGAACAAGGATCGCCGCGCATTCGCGGTCGTGAGGCGGCGCCTGGCCTCTATTTCTGTGGTTACGATCCGGGACGGGCGGGCCATCTGCGCCAGATCGGCATCGAGGCCCGGCGGATCGGGCACGACATCGCCAACCGACGTCAATAATGCGGAGAAACTCCCTGAAAGCCGGCTCGAACTAGCGTCCCGCCTTGGACCGTCCTCTCGGTCGATAAACATCATAATTAGAAACAAAGAAAGTATTTGGAGGGACTGTGTTGCGGTGGGCACCGGCGGTCTCCATGTTGGGTGCGCGACCGACGCACCACTCATATCCAAGGGACTAAATGCCGTCGCTGAACCGTGTCCAGCTTCACTGGACGAAGGCGACGCGCGAGCTCGTGCGTGTCGTCGCAATCTCCGCCGTTTTCGGCACCGTCGCGTGCTACGACAACCCAGCCGCCACCGCGCCAGACAGAGGCCGCTCGATCGCCGCGCAAGACGCGAATGCGGAACGACAGCCGACCGCAGGCGCGACCGTTCTCCGAGGCACGATCGTCACGTCGTCCGGAGTGATCAAGCACGGATACGTCGGCATCGTTGACGGCCGCATTGTCTCGGTGTCCGATAGGGAACCCGACATCGCGAACGCGACGACGGTCAACACCGAGGGCATCATCGTTCCCGGCTTCGTCGACGTCCACAACCACCTGCCGTGGAACGTGCTGCCGCGATGGACGCCGCCGCACCTATACGCAAACCGCTCACAATGGCGGTCCGACCCGCTGTTCCTCGCACAGGTCCGAGCTCCGTTCGACAATTTGATCGGTGACGGCGACGCCACGGGCGTCGGCAACATCTGCGACATGAACGCCTACAGCGAGATGCGAGCGCTCGTCGGCGGGGTGACGTCCATCCTGGCAACTCATGGCGTTCCGTGCATTCACGGGTTGGTCCGCAATCTCGACTATAACAGCGGTTTCTACGGCACAACGGAGCTCGATCGAGAACGCATCGCGAGCGCCATTGAAATCCCCCCCGCCAGCGACCCGTTTGGTCGAGCGCAGTTCGTCGGGCTCGCACAATTTGCGATTGGCTTTCCTTTCTACGAAGGACTGTTCCTTCATGTATCCGAAGGCGTGGATGCGTTTTCTCTCGAGGAGTTCACCTTCGCGCAGTCTCATGGACTGCTATGCGCGAAGTGCGTCGCGATTCACGGGATAGCGCTCGGCGCGAGCCAATTCCAAGCGATGGCGCGCGCGGGGACTTCGCTGGTCTGGTCACCACGCAGCAATGTCACGTTGTATGGCCAGACGGCGGACATCAATGCCGCGCTCGACGCGGGCGTTCGCATTGCGCTCGCGCCGGATTGGGCCATATCGGGAAGTGCGAACATGATGGACGAGCTGCATTTCGCCGATCAGTGGAACCGCACTCACCTCAACGGGCGCCTGACCGACCGCCAGCTCGTCGACATGGTGACGGGCATTCCGGCACGCGAAGCCGGAATCGACGACGAGGTGGGTGCCATTCGCGCTGGCCTGCGCGCGGATCTCGTCGTCGTCAACGGCGACCAGAACGATCCGCTTCGCGCGATCATCGCCGCCGGCCCCGACGACATACAGCTCGTGATGATCGAGGGTGTCGCACTGTACGGCGATCGTAATGTCATGGAGCGCTTCTGGCCGCGAACCAGTCTCGAGAACATCGTCCTGCCGAAGGGACTCAAGGCGTTGGCATCGGGTTCGACGGGATTCGTGTTCTCCGACGTCGTGAATCGCCTCGTACCGGCACTCGCGGCCGCGGGCACGTCGTTGGCGCCGCTCACCGAAGGCACGGCGACAAAGGCCAAGAACCCTTGAGGCCGAGCCTGGACGAGGTAAATGAGAGACCACTTACGGCGCGGTGGAATCACTAGCCACCGCGCCGCATCGGATACCGCTCAGAGGCGCGGCGTCATCTGCTGGAGACGATCTCCCAGAGGTGCGGCTGCCACTTTAAGACTCGGCTCCCGGGCGGGCTTCGGCTTATCACTCGACGGCCGTTGACCGACATCGAGATATCAGACCTCAGGCTAGGCGTTCCCTGAATCGGCGGTGAATACCTCCACCGTTGCAAACGCCCAACCTGATGTCAGACAACTGATGTCCGTTCACACCCGTCGAGTGATAAGCCCAACTCAACTCGCAGCCCGAGTCTCAGAGTGGCAGCCGCGCCGTCTCACTAATTGGGCGGCAGCGGTACGACCTTGTTTGGATACTTCGGCCGCTTTGGCGTCACCGGCGGATTCTTCTTCAGCTCCGCCATCAACACTTCGACCGCCTTCTCGAGCTGCGGATCGTGCCCGGCAATCACCTCCGCCGGCGACATCTCGACTTCGATGTCGGGTGGGACGCCGACGTTCTCCACCACCCAGCCATCCTCCGCCGTCCAGATCGCAAAGTTCGGCGCCGTGATCGTTCCACCGTCCATCAGCACCGGGAAGCCGAGGATTCCGACGAGTCCTCCCCACGTTCGTTTGCCAATGAGCGGACCCATTTTGAGATTGTGGAACATCCACGGCAGCATGTCGCCGCCCGAGCCGGCCGTCTCATCGATCAGCATTGCCTTTGGCCCCTGAATCGATGCCGTCGGCGTCTTCATGTCGTCGCCATATCGCATCGCCCAGTAGCTGATCGCCGGGCGACGCAGAATGTCGATGTAATAATCCGCATACGAGCCGCCGCCATTAAAGCGCTCATCGACGATCACGGCGTCCTTCTGCGCCTGCGGATAGAAGTAGCGCTTGAAGTAATCGTGGCCCTGATTGCCGGTGTCGGGCACGTAGACATACGCAATGCGACCGCCGCTCAGTGAATCGACTTTCTTCAAGTTGCCCTCGACCCAGGCGCGATTCCTCAGCGCGGACTCGTTCGCGATCGGGACGACCTGCACGGTGCGCGCCCCCGTTCCCTCCGGATTCGACGCGAGCGTGAGATCGACGATCTTCCCCGCCGTGTTCTCGAACGCGGCATAGATGTTCATCGGCGCCCGGACCTGGACGCCGTTCACCGCGATGATGTACTCACCGGCCTTGCCGTTCACGCCCGGCTCAGTGAGTGGCGAACGAAGGTTCGGCGTCCAGTTGAGCCCACCGTAGACCTTCGCGATGCGATACCGCTCGTGGTCCACGGTGTAATCGGCGCCGAGCAGGCCGCCGGGGACATTGGTCGCGGCTGACAGCCGGTCACCCCCACCGCCGCGGTGATGACCGACGCTGAGCTCACTCATCGTCCACTGAATGATGCGATTGACGTCGGCCTTCGTCGCGGCGTCGGGGAGGAACTGCGCGTACTTCTTCCGGTTCGCCTCCCAGTTCACGCCGTGCATGTTCGGTGCGTAGAAATAATCGCGATTGATCCGCCACGCCTCGTTGAAGATCTGCGTCCACTCGGCGCGTGGGTCGATCTTCACCTGAACGTCGGCGACGGCAAGACGTCCTTCACCGGCGTTGACCTTCGCCACCGGCGAGACGAAGAAGTTGGGACCCGGGACCGTTACATACAGAACCTTCTTCCCATCCCGGGAAAGCTCGTAGCCGCCGACCTGCGGAATGAGAACTTCGTCCTTTCGCTTCGACAGGTCGTAATGGTGTAGCGCTCCTCGACCATCGACGCTCTGTACGTAGTAGACCTGCCCGGCGTCGCCCGTGGACAGCTGCGACAGATCGCCAGCCGCGATCGGCATGGCGAGAATCCGATTCTCGATGCCTTCGAGATCGATGCGTACCGCCCCGCTTCCGCGCGGTGCGGCGGGGGCGAGTTGTACGGCGCGAGACGCCGAGTCGCCGAGCCGCCGAGTCGCCGAGTCGCCCCTCGCCGCGGTATCGCGCATGACGACGACCCGCTCCTCGTCGCTTTCTTTGGCGAGCGGGTTCGCAACGTCGTTGCGCAGGACGATCGCGTAGATGTTGCGGGTGCGCCGATAGTCGGCGGTCGCGAGCGAGAACCAATCCTGCAGCGGACCGGCATCCGTCGAGGCGAAGATGTAGAGATATCGGCCGCTCTTGTCGAACGCCGGCGTGCTCACTTCGCTCAACCCGTCCGTGACGCGATACGACTTGTCCTCGGCGACGTTGTACACCGACAGGGCCGTGACAAGCGACTTGATGTTCGCCGTGTAGGCGATCCACTTGGAGTCGGGCGACCAGGCGTGGGTCATGTCGACAAGGCCGGCGGGTCCGTACACCTTGTTGCTCCCGACGAGCTTCGCGACGCCCGTCTTCACGTCGATGACATACGTGCTCATCGAGTTGTCGGCGTACGCGATGTGCGTTCCGTCGGGCGACCAGTCGAGATCCTGGTAGAAGCCGTGACCCATGAGCTTCAAGGTCTTGACCGTTCCATGGCCGTCCTGCGGCGCGATCTTCAGCTCGTACTCACCGCTCGCGTCGGAGATGTACGCGATCTGGGAGCCGTCGGGCGACCAGGCGGGCGAACGTTCGTTCGCACCCGGAGTGTTGGTGAGATTTCGCGCATCGCCCTTCTCGACGGGCACGGTGACGATCTCCCCGCGGTATTCGAAAGCCGCTCGCACGCCCGATGGCGAGAGCGAGAGGTTACGCGCGTAATTGGCGCCCTTCACGAAGCGCGGCCGGGTCTCCCGGAGATCAGCGGCGACGCCGATGGCGAGCTTGCGACCGTTGCCCGACGCTGCCGGATCGAGAACGTGCAGATAGCCGGCCTGCTCGTAGATGAGCTTTCCGGCTCCGGCGTTCATGTTGAGAACGGGGAAGTCATCGTGCGTCGTCAGGCGTCGGACTTTCTTCGTGCCGGCGTCATACGCGTAGACGTTGAACTCACCGTCGCGATCGGAGCGGAAGTAGACGGTGTTGCCGATCCACTGCGCGTCGACGTCGTTCGAGCGTCCTTCAGGCTGCGGAATCTTTTCGACAGCATGCGTCCCGACGTCGTACAGCCAGATGACCGACGCCGTGCCGCCACGGTAGTGCTTCCATTCCTCGAACCGCGGCGCGATCGGGTTGTAGGCGATACGCTTTCCGTCGGGCGAATACGCCGCGCGCGCGGCGTTCGGGATGGGAAGCTTGGTCTCCGGCCCCCCTTCTATAGATACCGTAAAGAGCTGGGTGTAGCGGTTCGTATGGCTCGACCGGCCGCTCGTGAACAGCACGCCCTTCCCGTCGGGCGTGAACCCCTGCACGATGTCCGGGTCCGGATGATACGTCAGTCGCTTCGGCGTGCCGCCGGAAGACGGGATGACGTAGACGTCGACGTTGCCGTCGTAGTTGGCGCTGAACGCGATCAGCTTGCCGTCGGGCGAAAAGACGGGGTTCTGTTCATCGCCGTCGGCGGTCGTGAGTCGCCTGACATCGGTGCCGTCGATTCGCGACACCCAAAGGTCGCCGGCGTAAACGAACGCGACTTGGGTCGAGCTCAGCGCGGGCTGGGCGAGCAGCCGAGTGTCGGTGATGCTTGGCTGAGCGTGAAGCGTGGTGGCCGCGGCCGCCACGAGGAAGGAAGCGAGTAGTGTGCGCATGCTACACACTACGGCAGAATCGACGAGCCGGCCAGCGTTGGCAGTACGATGATGATCTCGACCCTACCCGGTGACCAACCGACGTCCCTTGTCAAGAATGAGAGGTGGATATGACCGTTAAGCGGATGGACAACGTAGGCATCGTCGTAGAATCCCTCGATGCCGCCATCTCTTTCTTCACCGAGCTTGGCTTGAGACTCGAAGGGCGTGCGATGGTCGAAGGAGAGTGGGCCGGGCGCGTCACTGGACTCGGGGCGCAGCGCGTCGAGATCGCGATGCTCGTCACCCCGGACGGCCATAGCCGACTCGAGCTCTCGCGGTTTCTCACCCCGCCCGTTGTAGCCGACCACCGGAACGCGCCGGTAAACGCGCTCGGCTACCTACGCGTCATGTTCAGTGTACACGACATCGACGAGACGCTCGCCAGGCTCCGCAAGTGTGGCGCGCAGCTCGTTGGCGAAGTAGTTCAGTACGAAGAGATTTATCGGCTCTGCTACATCCGCGGTCCCGAAGGTCTTCTCATCGGGCTCGCCGAGGAGCTCAGGAACCCCCCCCCGGCGTAGGCGACGCGATACCCTCTGCTCGACCCTGCCTTCGACAAGCGTTATTTCGTCGGTGGCTTGGCCGTCGGCGGCAATAGCCCGTTGAGGCGAAGGTAGATCGCGCTCTGGCTGTAATGGTCGCCCCAATCGTCGGCCGCGATGATCATGAAACCGGCGCGCGTGGACGACATCCCGAACATGTTCATCGGCTCACCGAGCTTCGAATCGTCGAGCTTCGCCAGAGCCTCATTACAGAAGTCGAATGTCTCCTTGAGGCGGGCGGTTAGGGCCGCCTTCCCGTCGGCGGCCGTGACCTTGGTGCGCGTCGGTGCCTTGACACCACCGATGGCGCTGCAGAACGCGTCGTTGCCGCCGGCGAGGTGCAGGACGACGTCGCCGAAGCTCATCTGCGCCGGGGTCGGCTTGAAGCCGTACTTGTCGGCCGGCATGACCTCGGCCGCGGCCATCAGGTTCTTGCCACGAGACTTCACTTCGTTGCGGAAGGCGTCGGCAACCGGTGACGCACTCTGCGCCGCGGCGATCACGGGAACGAGCGCGGCCAGGAACGGGACGGCAATGCGAAAGCGCATGGGGGACACTCGGGCGAAAGGGACGCTGAACCATGGCGCGCCGCGGCGCCCTTGTCGAGGTCACTTCACCTGGAACGCGACGGAAGTCCGGGATGCGTTCATTGCAGCAGATCGAGCCGGGATCAGAACAAAGTTCGCTAATAAAACTCCTTGGTCTCTCTGTTACGGGCGAAATTCTTGACAGGCCCGACCAACCGCACTACTCTCGTCGGCGCACGGAATCCACGCTCTGCCGATCGCGCTGGCGCGATCAAGCGATAGGTCCGGCCGGCTTTCGCTGATCGGCGTTCCGCACTCCGCGATACATGCGACGGCGTTCGCGACGAACGCGAGCCGGCCTCGGATTCCCGTCCTCCGCGGCGCGCCCCTGCTTCGCCACGCGGTCCATCGATCAGCCGCGAGCCAATTCAGCATTGTCCGTCGACCGAGAAAGGCGACGGGCCACGAAGAGGGGAGGCATCATGGCGGCGAAACGAGGGCCCCGTAAAAGCCCCACCAAACGTGTCGCGAAATCCGCGGCAACCGGGAATGCGAGGGCATCCGACCGCACCGCTCCATCCACGCCCGACGAGTTCCTGAAGCTCGAGAACGCGCGTGCCGAGAAGAGCATTCCGTCAGAGCTCGCGGCGGCGGCCGCGACCCAGCACGTGAGCATTCACGTTCCGAAACTTCAGGTCGAGCCACGCGGGTTGAGCGAATCGCGCGAGGCGCCGTACACCTGGGAGCTCGACCTGCCCCCTGGAGCGGGTTTGGTGATGCCCGGCCAGCGTGCGGGACGAATGTCAGTTCAGGAGGTCGCGCGAGGCGCCAAGGCGTCGATCGGCACCGACGCATTCCAGCCGCAGTGGCTCGACTACACGCCGCATCCCAAAGTCGTCGCGAAAAGCCAGCCGCTGTTGCGTCGCGTTGACGGGCGACTCATCGAACCGCATTACGGCGTGTTCGGCACGGACGACCGCCAGGTGTTCTATCCGTCGGGCTACCCGTGGACCTGCATCGGCAGAATCTTCGTGTGGAACGACTTCTCGAAGCCGAACTACGCGTGGTCCGGCTCCGGCGTGCTCATCGGCGGCCGAGTCGTGTTGACGGCCGGGCACATGGCGCCGTGGGGATCGTCGAACTGGGCGATGAAGTTCGTTCCCGCCTATTACGACGGCGGCTCGACGCTAGGACCGGGAGTGAGCTCGTGGGTCTCCGATTATTGGGGTTACAACACGAACCTGACCGTCTCGGCGTGGGACATGATCGTGCTGCGCCTCTACACGCCGCTCGGCAACTCGTGCGGCTACTTTGGCGCGAAGACATACAACAGCGGTTGGGAAGGCGGGAACTATTGGACGCTCGCCGGCTATCCTGGCGCCGTGGCGGGCGCCAATCGACCATCACGCCAGATGTGGTTCCCGATCGTCGACGATGATTCGGACGGAAACGCCGACGAGCTGGAATTCTACGCCGACTCGACGCCGGGCGATTCAGGCGGACCGGTTTTTGGTTTTTGGTCAGGCCTTCCCTACGCTGTCGGAACGGTGAGCGGCGGCGAAAAGGAAACTTTCCTCTGGTGGACGATTGAAGACGACAACGCGGCCGCCGGCGGGAGCGCGATGGTCGATTTGATTCGCTGGGCGCGGACAAACTGGCCGTAGGGCTAGAGACGAGCTCGTGTCACCGCGGAGCCGAGCAAGGAGTGCGGATTGGCAAGCCGTGGCGTACCTTCTCCTCGCTCCGTGAGGTCGAGGAATCAGCATGTCATACGTCGATTCGCAGTTGCTGCCGAATGAAACCGTTCTCTATCGCGCTCGGCTCCATCGCAGCCTGTACAATGTGTTTTTCAGTTTTGCCACGCTGACGCTCATTGCGGTCGCGCTCGCGATATTCCAGCCACCCTTCTGGTGGGCCGTGCTCGTCCTGGGCGTGGTCAGCCTCGTGTCGTTCGTCTCGGCGTGGGTGCGCTCCTCGTCGTCGGAATTCGCCGTCACCGACAAGCGAGTCATCATCAAGGTCGGGTGGATTCGCCGGCGTACGCTGGAGACGATGCTCGCGAAGGTCGAGGGCGTCGGCGTGGATCAGACTCTGGCCGGCCGGATGCTCGGTTTCGGCACGATCACCGTGACCGGAACCGGCGGGACCAAGGAAGAATTCGATCGCATCGCCGACCCGCTCGAGTTCCGCCGCCAGGTGCAATCCGCGATCAGCGCTTTCGACCAGGCGCGCGGCGCCGTTGTGCTTCCGCCGGGCGCCGACGCGCCGGTCGACCGCCAGGAACGAGAGTGCCCGTTTTGCGCCGAGCGAATTCTGGTCAAAGCGAAGGTGTGCAGATTCTGCGGGCGCGACGTGAGCGCCGCCGCACCAGCGTAGCTTAGCGTAACCTGCGGAAGAAGGAGGCCCGATGTGCGGAACAGATCACTCACATCATCACGATAATGGACGGTTCGGATTTCTCGTCGACACGCCGGAGATTCGCGCGCTGATCGGCGAGACCGAACAGTTGATGGGCAGCGACGCCGATCCGGCGACTCGCGTCGAGGCGCTGAAGCCGGCGTTTTCCAAGCTCCTGTCCAGCGACGCTTGGCTCCCCGACCAGTTGGCGCAGCCGGACGAAAAAAGTCGGATGGGCGACGGCATCGGGCAGTACGCGCTGTACCGGGCGGAAGACGGATCGCTCTGTCTCTTTTCACTCGTCGTGCCGTCCGGTGCGTCGACGCCGGTGCACGACCATTTGGCGTGGGGTCTCGTCGGCGTCTACCGCGGCGAGCAGGACGAGACGGTGTATCGCCGGCTCGACGACGGGAGCAATCCGGCGCAAGCCCAGCTCGAGATCGCGAAGCGTCAGGAGCTGCGGCCGGGCGATCTGTACGCGTTGCTTCCGCCGACCGATGACATCCACTACGTCAAGACGATTTCCGAGTCGGCGTCGATCTCGATTCATCTGCTCGCCAACGACACGGCGTGCGTGTGGCGGCACAAGTACGACCCCGCGTCGGGTGTGGTGACGCCGTTCCGTTCGGGCTACGCGAACGCACCCTGTCCGACCGAGCAATCGGCGTAGTCTACCTGGTTCGAGATTGCCGACCTCCGGGTCGACCGCCATATTCGCGCGTCTCCAACCCGGGCTTTCATCATTCCCTCGAGCGACGCGCCTGGCGAGCGAACATCCGACGCGCCGCTCGACTTTGACGGCCGCGTCGCCATCGTCACCGGAGCGGCTCGTGGTCTGGGACGCGCCGCCGCCGAACGATTGTATGAGCGCGGCGCCGGTGTTGTCGTCAACGTTCGCGACGCGGCGCGCGCCAGCGCGCTAGCCGAATCGCTCGGCGAACGCGCGTTGGCGGTACCGGGCGACATCACCGCCCAGGGTATGCCCGAGGAGATCGTCCGTCGCACGCTCGAGCGCTTCGGCCGCATCGACATTCTCATCAACAACGCCGCCTTCGCGCGCTCGACACGCTTTCCGAATCTGTCGGCGGAGGAGTTTCGAGAGGCGCTGGAAGTGAACCTGACGGCGCCGTTTCTCCTCAGCAAAGCCGTGCTCCCGACGATGCGGGCGCAACACTACGGCCGCATCATCAACATTTCCTCATCGGCCGGACGGATGGTCAGCACGCTGGGCGGAGCGCACTATACGGCGTCGAAGGCCGGCCTGCTGGGGTTGACCCGCGCCGCCGCGAAGGAGCTGGGCAAGTTCGGGATCACCGTGAACGCCATTTGCCCGGGCATGATCGACACGGAGCTGACGCACGAGAACGCCGCGCCCGATCTCCTCGAGCGGCTCGCGGCGGGTTATCCGATCCCACGCCTCGGCACGGCCCTCGAAGTCGCCGACCTCATTTGCTTCGCCGCGTCCGAGGCGGCGGGGTACATCACCGGGACGTCGCTCGATATCAACGGCGGCGACCTGATGATGTGACACTTCTCATCACAGGATAAATGAAAGAGAGCACGCGTGTTCTCGTGGCGCTCGCCGCCGCGATCGGCGGTGGCGCGCTCATTGCCGCGTCGGGCAACAAGGCGTTGAGCGACGCGGCCGACGCGCTGGCGCCGCTCGGGACGATGTGGGTGAGCGCCATTCGGATGACGGTCATTCCCTTGGTGGTTTCACTCCTCATCACGGGCGTCGCGTCGGCCACCGACGTCGGAGCGATCGGCCGGCTCGGGGGCCGCACGCTCGTCGTATTTGTACTGCTGCTGGCGGTCGTCGCGGCGATCGTCGTGCCGCTGGCGCCGACGCTGTTCGCGCTGCTGCCCCTCCCCTCGACCGCCGGCGCGAGGCCGACGCTCCCGGCCGGCGCGGCTGACGCGGCGAGTCAATTGTCGGCGGCGCAGACGCAGACTTTCGGCGCGTGGCTGACGTCGTTGATTCCGTCGAACCCAATCGCGGCAGCGGCCAACGGCGCGATGGTGCCGCTCATCGTCTTTACGCTCATCCTCGCCGTCGCAATCGCTCGCAGCCCGGATGCGACCCGGGTGCCGCTCGTCACGCTCGCCGGCGCGCTCGGCGACGCGATGCTGCGCGTCGTGCGCTGGGTGGTGTTGGTGGCGCCGATCGGTGTATTCGCGCTCGTGCTGCCGATCGCCGTGCACCTCGGCGGCTCCGTCGCCGGCGCAATCGGGGTGTACATCCTCGCCTACTCGCTCGCATCTGTCGCGGTCGTCCTGCTCACCTACCCGATCGTCGCTCTGTTCGGCGGGATTCCGATCGGTCGCTTCGCGCGAGCGGCGCTCCCGTCACAGCTCATCGCTTTCAGCTCGAGCTCGTCGATCGCCTCGCTTCCGGCGCTGATCGAGAGCGGAGAACGCGGACTCGCGCTCCCACCGCGCGTCACCGGGTTTGTGCTGCCGCTCGCCGTGTCGACCTTCAAGCTCGCGGCGCCCGTATCGTGGACGATCGGTGCGCTGTTCGTCGGCTGGTTCTACGGAATCCCGCTGCATGCACGCGAGCTCGCGACCGTCGCGTTTGCCGCGGTCTTTCTGGCGTTCGCCGCGCCGGGCGTGCCGCGCGGTGCGTTCATCATGCTCACCCCGCTCTTCCTCGCGATCGGATTGCCCGCGGAGGGAATTGGAATCTTGATCGCGGTCGACGCGCTGCCGGACACCTTCGCGACCGTGCTCAACGTGACGGGGGATCTCGCGGCAGCGGCGATCGTGGCGAATGCCGATCGTCGGCCTCAGCCCATGGTCGCAGGAGCCGAGGCGTGACCCTGTGAGACGCCGCCGGCCACCGCAACGACGTTCACTTGCCGGGGGTGCCAGGGTGGCGTAGCGTAGACCGGACCAAGCATGCTCACCTCAACTTTTTTCAAGAGGGACCGCTTATGCCGCTCTACTTGGACGTGCACAACGTGAAGGGAGGCGTCTCGGCGAAGGACGTCGCCGACGCGCACATGAAGGATCTCAAAGAGCAGACAAGGCACGGCGTCAACTACAAGCACTATTGGGTCGACGAGAAGGCCGGCAAGATTTTCTGTCTCGTCGAGGCGCCGAGCAAGGAAGCCGCGCATACCGTTCACCGCGAGGCGCATGGCCTCGTTGCCGACGAGATCTACGAGGTTCAGGAGGGATAGTAGGTCTTCGCAAACCGGCTCCAGCGCCGTTAGAAAAGCGACGGCAGCGAGCCGCTGCATGACCGTTTGTCGCATTTTTTTGTCCATTCGTCTCACGGATACTGACCGAGTGGGCATTTGGGCTAGATTTTGGGCATGGAAACCCGTTGCCCACTCGACGACGTCCTCGACCTGCTGCGCGTGCGTGGCGCCGTGATGGCGAACGTGCGCGCCCGGGGGGCGTGGGGCATCAGCCTTCCGCGGACGCCGAGGGCAACGCTGCACGCCGTGACAGCCGGCGTGTGCTGGGTGCGGGTCAAAGGACGATCGCCAATCGAACAGCTTCCGGGCGACGTCGTCCTGTTGCCGACCGGAGCGGCGCATATCGTAGCGAGCGCCGCTGACGGGCCGACGCGAACGTGGAGCAAAGTCGCCCATTCGCAAGCCGGTAATCCCGCGCACGAATGCGTGTTCGACGGCCCCGGCCCCGGAAGCTCGACCCACGTCATCTGTGGCGGATACGAGTATGATCACGAGGTCGCACAGCCGCTCCTTTCGCTGATGCCGCCCGTGCTGTTCCTGTCGGGACGCGATATGCCGGAGGGGAGCCCGGTGCAGGCGACGCTGCGCGTTCTCCGTCACGAGCTCGCCTCGAGAACGTCCGGCTCGGCGACCGTGATCGACCGTCTGCTCGACGTCCTGTTCGTTCAGGTGATCCGCGCGTGGTTAGGGACCGAAGACCGCAGCGGGACGTCCTGGCTTCAGGCTCTCCGTGACCCGACGATCGGTCGCGCGCTCTCCGTCTTGCACGCGGACCCGGCGGCGCCGTGGACGATCGAGACTCTCGCGCGCGAGGTGAGCCTGTCGCGGGCCACACTTACGCGCCGCTTCTCGACACTCGTCGGCGAGCCACCGCTCTCGTATCTCACGCGCTGGCGCATGGAGCTCGCCGCGCGGCACCTGCGCGAGACGGACAAGGCCGTGAGCACGATCGCGCGCCACGTGGGGTACACCTCCGAGTTCGCGTTCTCGCGCGCGTTCTCGCGGCTACGCGGCGTCCCGCCGGGTCGATATCGTGCCGAGCTACGGCGAAGGCGCGAGGCAGGCGCCGCGACGCAGTGACCGCGCGGCTGCGCTCAGGACCGGATAGTCCGTGTAGCCCTGTTCGCGGCCTCCGTAGAACGTGCTGCGGTCAGCGTCATTGAGCGGCGCATCCTGGGCGTAGCGTTCGACCAAGTCGGGGTTGGCGATGTACGCTGTGCCGAAGGCAACGCAATCGGCGCGACCTAACGCGATCGCCGCGTTGGCGCGGCGCTTGTCGTAGCCGCCGTTCGCCATGTAATGCCCATCGAAACGCCGACGCAACTCGGCGAAGTCGAACGACAACTCCAACGCGTGCACGTCACCCTCCATCACATGCAGATAGGCCAGACCAAATGGACGGAGCGCGTCGGCCACGTGGTTGAACAGGGCCTGCGGGTTGGAGTCGCGCATGTCGTTGAACTGGTTGAGCGGCGAAACGCGGACCCCGACGCGATCGGCGTCCCACACTTCACACACGGCCGCCACCACTTCCCGCAGTAGTCGCGCGCGATTGGCGATCGAGCCGCCATACTGATCCGTTCTGCGATTGCTGCCGTCACGGAGAAACTGGTCGAGCAGGTAGCCGTTGGCGCCGTGTACTTCCACGCCGTCGAATCCGGCTGCCTTGGCATTGAGCGCCGCGACGCGAAACTCCTCGATCAGCGCCGGAATTTCTGACGTCTCGAGCGCGCGCGGCGTGACGAAATCCGTCGTCCCCCGCCGGGTGAATGCCTTACCGACCGGTTTGACGGCAGAGGGCGCGACGGGCAGCGCGTCGTCCGGTAACAGCGACGGGTGAGAGATCCGTCCGACGTGCCACAGCTGCACAAAGATGCGACCGCGCTTCGCATGCACCGCGTCCGTTACTCTTCTCCAGCCGGCCACCTGCGCCGGGCTGTGAATACCGGGTGTGCCCGGGTAGCCGTGCGCCATATCCGAGATTGGCGAGCCCTCGGTGATGATGAGACCGGCCGAAGCACGCTGCGCGTAGTAGGTAGCGTTGATCGGCTGTGGCACGTTACCGGGTTGCCCGGCGCGGTTCCGCGTCAGCGGCGCCATCACGATGCGGTTGGGCAGCTCGAGACCGCCCAACCTGATCGGGGTGAACAGGTCCGCCATATCAGAGCTTTCGAAAGGCCCGCGCTCGCTCACGCGCTCACATCGCCGCGAACTGACGCTCGACCGCCTTGTGATCCGTCCTCCATGCGGCATATACCTGCTGCGACATGGCGTCCGGATAAATGTCCTCCTCGTTCGCATCGACGCCGGCGAGCGTGGTGCGAGCCACGTCGATCGCTGGAGGTTTCGGGATCTCGAATGAGCGCGCCATTTCCGTGTCCACGGCGCCGGGGAAGACGGCGTGTACGCGGATCCCGCGCTTGGCGAGGTCGGCACGGAACGACTGCGTGAGCGACCACCCGGCGGCCTTCGATGCATTGTAGGCGGCCACGCCCGGCATGCTGGCCAGCGAGAGGAGCGTGAGGATGTTGACGACACTCCCGTTGTTCCGCTCGAGGACGGGCACGAACGCCGTGGTCACGTTGAGCAGGCCGAAGAAGTTCGTTTCCATGTTGTCCCGCACCGCATCCACCGGGATATCGGTGAGGCTGCCCGAGGCGAGCACGCCGGCGTTGTTGATGAGCAGCGTGAGGTCCTTCGCCTGCGCCGCCGCCGCGCGCGCATCTTCGGCGCTCGTGACGTCGAGCTTCAGGCCGCGGACGCGCTTCGGGTCGAGACGAACGACCGCGTCCAGACTCGCCAGATCGCGGCCCGCCGCGTAGATGCGGCTCGAGCCGCGTTCGAGCAGCGCTTCGACGAATGCGCGCCCAATCCCGCGGTTCGCGCCCGTGACGAGGGCGACCGAATTCTTGATTTGCATGGTACTCTCCATAGGGATACAGATGACACGAGTACCATATGTGTCGCCGGCGAGTCGCTGAATGACTGGGCGTGGCGTCTTTTTGCTCATTCGGCTCAGGCTCGCCGGTCGATTGATTCTGGAGCTCGCCTGTTGTGGAGCTGCATCGGAAGGATGGGCGGACCTCGCCGCAGTGCTGCTTTCCGAACGTAGAGCGTGACCAGTTCGCCGTTCTAACCCTCGACTCGCGCGAGACGCGCGCGGAAGTTGATCCTCGTCGTTCCGAAGCTGCGAACGATCGAGACGCCGTCGAGCAGAACTTCCGCGCGCGATTCCCGGGCGATCTTGGACTACCCGGCCCTCCCGAGCGCTAATGCCTCGTCGGATCATCCTCGGGATGGACGTATGTCAGCGCGAACGGACCGATCGCGTGCACCTGCACCTCGGTGATGCCGTGCGTCGTCGCGAAGTGAGCCATCGCCGCCGGCATCGTCACGAAATCGCCCACATCGAACCGGCTGAGCGCCGCTCGTGAGAAGTCCTCGCCCATGCCCGCGAGAAAATTTCCGCGAATCACCGTCACGTACTCCGGCGTCGGATGAGTGTGCGGCGGAAGAACGTAGCCGTTCGGAAAGCGAAGGCGAATCGTGAAGATCTCGCCGGCTTTGCTCGGGTCGCCCTGCAGCACGGCGAACTGCGCACCCGGCGGAAAGATCGGCGGCGCGGGGCCCCAAACGATTTGATTGTTGCCAGCTCGCGGGGTGCGGTCGGCGTTGGCCCCGTCCGACGCGGCGAGCGTCGAGCGCCCGTTCTGGGCTGTAATGTTGTCACCACGGTCTGAACATGCCATCAAGGTCACAAGACCAAGCACGGCGATGCCTAACGTCAGGCGTGATACTACCATGTTCTACCTCCAAAGGGTGAGTCTCGAGAACGGCGTTCGCTTTGGGTTGATGCCGTTCTCCGTGATGCGCGAGCACGCACCGCCGTTCGCCGCGAGTGTTCTGCGTTGACGCGACGCGTGTGTTGTCTCGCACCCTCTAGTTGCGCGAAGCCTCGACAAACCGGACAAGCCGCGCGAAAGGGGGGCGTTATTGCCCCTGCGCCATCCGGGCGTATCGCTTCGCCTCGGCGGGCTTCCGTTCAAGCCCGTAACGCTCCGACATGAACCCGTAGATCGTGCGCACGTCGTAGTGCGTCTCCGACACATATCGCCGTTGATTGGCGAGCGCCGCGCGAAACAGCGAGTCGGCCGCCGGGAAGTCGCGCTTGCGCGCGTACACTCGCGCCAGCCGGCCCATGTCGATGCCGCGTAACGCGCTCTCGTCGCCGAAAATTCGTCGACGGATGTCGATGCAGCGCCGGCGCAGCGCGACGGCTTCGTCGAAGCGCCCACGCTCCATCAGAATCTCCGATAGCGCGCCAAGCGAGCCCGCGTAGGCGGTGTGATTCTCGCCGAGCGTCCGCCCGAGGATCGCGATCGACTCGCGCTGCGTTCGCTCCGCTTCGGCGAGTCGGCCCGCGCGGACGTATACCGCGGCGAGCGCGCTCGCGTAGTCGGCGACGTTCGGGTGCTGCGCTCCAAAAGTTCGACGCTGGATGTCCAGTCCGGCGCGGGCGAGCTGCTCGGCTTCGCGGTACTGGCCTCGATGTGACAGCAAGTCGGCGAGCTCGCTCATCGCCCAACTTGTTCGCGGATGATCGCCGAGCGATGCGCGCGTGATGGCGAGGGTCGAACGAATCAACGACTCGGCTTGCGCCGTGTCGCTCCGTGCGGCCAACACGAGCTCCGCGAGACGGAGCTGGAGATTCGCCGCATCGACGCTCTCGCTTCCGCTCACCGCGCGGTCGATGGCGATCGCCTCGCGAAGCGCCGCCTCGGCTTCTGCATTTCTGTCCAGCCGCCGCAAGGTCGCGGCGTACGCCTCGAGGCTCACGGCGATGAGCGGATCGTTGGGACGGAGCGATGCGCGGCGGATCTCGAGTGCGCGGCGCGATAGCTCTTCGGCGCCATTCAGATCCGAGAGGTAGAGCGCGATCGCGGTGAGCTCGAGAAGCACCTCGGCATTCGCTGGATGGCGCGGCCCCAGGGCGGCCGTGCGGATGGCCAAGGCTCGGCGCGTCAGCGTGTCGGCCTGCTGATAGTGACCGGCGCGACGCATCGTCTCGCCGAGATACAGAAGCGTCTCCGCGACGTCAACATGATTGGGGCCGAGCTGCGCCACTCGCAGCGCGAGTGACCGCTCGAGCTCGACTCGCGCCTGTGAGAAGTCGGCCATCATCATGTGGACTCGCGCCATCGTCTCGAGCATCCGGGCCTGTATGAGCGGTTGGCCCCGAAACATCTCGATCTGCTTGACGCCACGACGCACGAGCTCCTGCGCCGTGACCGTGGTGGCGCCGGGGTTCGGCGTGGTGGCGTCGAACAGACCGACCAGAAACCCCGTGACGCTCTCCGATTGCTTGACGGACTGCTCGGCCTCGGCGAGCGCGCGTTGGGCGCGGTCGCGCTCGTGCGCTGCGATCGCTCCTTGTCGCACGGCGACGCCCGCGCCGGCAGCGAGCGATAGCGCGACGAGTGCCGCCGCGGCTGACTCGATCCGATGCCGGCCGAGAAGCTTACGCGCGCGGTACATTCGCGAGCCGCGATGCGCGTGCACCGGCAGCCCATCGAGGTACCGCTCCAGATCCTCCCACAGCAGATCGACCGAGCCGTAGCGGTCGCGGGCGTCTTTCCTCAGCGCCATCATCACGATCGCATCGAGGTCGCCGCGCAGCGTATGGCGGAGTCGCTCATCCGTGACGACGGCGCTCGGCCGCTCGGGTACGCGCGAGCAGATGGCCTCCGTCAGCTCGTGCAGCGCTCCACTCTCGAGGCTGTATGGACGACGTCCGGCCAGCAGCTCGTACAGCACAACCCCCAAGGCATAGACATCGCTCGCCGTTGTCACCGTCTCGCCGCGGATCTGCTCCGGGCTCGCATACTCCGGTGTCATCGGGCGGAGCCCGGTTCGCGTGATGGTCTGCTGCGCTGGCCCACTCCCCGGCCTGAGCAGCTTCGCAATCCCGAAGTCGAGGAGCCGCACCTCGCCCTCGGGCGATACCAGAATGTTCCCCGGCTTGATGTCGCGATGGATTATCAAGTTCTGATGCGCGTGATGCACCGCGGCGCAGACGTCACGAAAGAGACGAAGGCGCGCGTCGATCGCGAGCTTGCACCGATCGCAGTACACGGTGATCGGCAGGCCGTCGACGTACTCCATGACGAGAAACGGAAGCTGGGCGTCGGTGACGCCGCCGTCGAGCAGTTGCGCGATGCCACGGTGCCGGAGCGAGGCGAGGATCTGTCGTTCGGCGACGAAGCGCCGGTGCAGGTCCTCGGCGTCGGGGCTCGCGTGCAGCAGCTTCACCGCAACGCGCTGCTCGTACTGTCCGTCGTCTCGCTCGGCCAGGTAGACGACGCCCATGCCGCCGCGGCCAAGCTCGTTCAGGACACGATACGCGCCGATCCGGCGGCCACGGGAGGAGTCTCTGAGCGCGCGCACGCCGGCCGCGACGACATTCCGTTCCAGCACGCCCTCCGCGCGCTCGTGGGCGGCAAGCAGCGCGTCGACCTCGGCACGGAGCCGTGAGTCGGCGCCACACCGATTGGTCAGCCAGCGCACCCTATCCTGCGAAGGAAGCTCGATCGCGTCCTCGAAGATCGCCTCGATCTCGAGTCGAAGGGCCCCTTCAGGCTGAGGCGGCGCCATACAACGCTTGATACAGCCACGCCCGCGCCTTCACCCAATCGCGTCGCACGGTGCGTTCATCGACGCCAAGCGTTGCGGCGATCTCCCGCTCCTCGAGTCCGCCAAAGAAGCGGCATTCGACGACCTGCCGTTGGCGCGGCTCCAGCTGGTCGATGGCATCGTTGAGCGTGAGGATCTCTTCGGGGCTGACCGGGGTGGCCCAGACATCATCCCCGAGCGAGGCCAGCTCCATCGGCCGGCGCTTCGCCGCGGACCGGCGCCGAGCATGTTCCACCAGCACCTGGCGCATCGCCCGACCGGCGAGCGCCAAGAAGTGGGCGCGATCTCCCGCGTGCAATGCGGCACCATTCGCCAGCTTCATGTAGGCTTCGTGGACCAGCGACGCCGGCTGCGTCGTGCGTTGAAATGGCTCGCGCCGCAGTTGGCGGGCCGCGATCGCACACAAGTCGTCGTAGACGAGCTGGATGATGCGGTCCATCGCGGTGGCATCGCCGTCGCGCGCGGCGTGCAGCAATCGCGTCACTTCACCCTTGGGCGAGTCTATTGCGTCGAGGTGCATTGTCCTGAGTGTGACTGCCAAACAGCGTGACTCCACCGCAGCATCGCGCGTCGCTACGAACTCGAGATCTTATAAAGGAAGGGCGCCGCCAAAACGTTCCGCGTCCCCGCCTCGTGGCCGCCTGGTGCGGTTTCTGGTGCCAGCCGGCCTTGTCGCGCGATAACGAGCATGGCAGGAATCGTCGGATGTTCGACATTGTGCCAGGTTGACCGATCGACAAGGTTGACCACCACACTGATTCGCCGAGCATTGCCGCCCAGGGCATTCCCTTCCTCCTCGATCGGTTCACTTTCATGGGATTCGGCCGCGACTACGAGCCCGACAAGCAGCATCCCGCCATCACCAAACAATGCGAGTTGATCGCGGACGACGCGGTAATCCGTCTCTTGCCCGCGGACCGATGAGCGCGCGACGGATTGGGTTCCTCGGCTTCGACGGCGTGCAGGCACTCGACTTGTTCGGGCCTGCCGACGCCTTCGCCTCAGATGTGTTTCTCAGTCGGCGGCTGGACGGCGAGCCGCAGAGCCACTGGCCGCCCTACGAGATCGTCACCATCGGCCTCACGTCGCGTCGATTCACGGCAAGCAGCGGTATTACCGTCAACGCGGATCTGAGCGTGAAGACCCGGGTCGACCTCGACACGCTGATCATACCCGGCGGCGAAGGGCTTCGACGGCCGGGCGTCGCCGACAAGGCCGCGGCGTGGATTAGAGAACAGTCATCGCGGACGCGGCGGGTCGCCAGTATTTGTACGGGCATCTACGGGCTCGCGCCGACAGGATTGCTCGACGGTCGCCGAGTGACGACGCATTGGACGGCCACGCAGGATGTCGCGCGGCGGTTTCCGAAGCTGCGGGTCGAGGCCGACGCGCTGTTCATTCGCGACGGCAAGTTTTACACATCCGCCGGCATCACCGCGGGGATCGACCTCGCGATGGCGCTGATCGAGGAAGACGAAGGGCCCGCCGCCGCGCTCGCCGTGGCGCGCGAGCTGGTCGTCTTCTTGAAGCGACCCGGCGGGCAGAACCAGTTTTCCGAGCCGCTGCAGTTCCAGACATCGTCGAGCGATCGGTTTGCTGAATTGGCGGCGTGGATTCACACGCATCTCCGCCAGCCAATGTCCGTCGAGACGTTGGCAGCGCGCACCTTTTTGAGCCAGCGCCAGTTCGCGCGCGCTTTCAAGACCGCATTAGGGACGACCCCGGCCCGGTTTGTCGAGCAAGCGCGTCTCGGCGAAGCAAGGCGTCGTTTGTCCTCACCTGGGAAGGCGCCGGTCGGCGCCATCGCGCGATCGGTCGGGTACGAGAGTGAAGACGTGTTCCGGCGGGCGTTTGAACGATATTTCGGCATCAACCCGGCGGCGTATCGCGCACGCTTTGCCTCGCTCGGTGATCGGTAACCGCACGGGGGAACGCGCGGTTCCATCGGCGTATTCGAATAAGCGACGTTCACAACGCACACGGGACACGTCCATATGAGCCTGACGCGGATGGCGGCGGCGGCGTTTGTGGTGATGGCGCTTCCTTTGACACTCGGCGCTCAGCCCGACAGCTCGAAGTCGGCGCCCCCCCCACGGTCGCCTGAGCAGCTGGCGGATCGCTACCGTCGTGCACACGCCGCGCACAACGTCCAGGCAATCAAGGGACTGTTCTATTGGGGAGCGAGCACCGACCGCACTCGCACGCTCGTCGGAAGTTTTATCGAACAGGACGTGTCCAACGCCGTCCGACAGGTATCGGTCGTGGGACTCGACTCGAGTGACCGGTTCCGGTACACTCAGGACGGCGTCGCCTTTCGCACGACGCTTCCGCCAACCGCCAAGCTCAGAATCGATTTTCTGCCACGATCCGCGCGTGGCGGCACGTACAAGTCCGAGCAGACGTACTATTTCATCGGCGCGCGGAATGGAGACTTCTGGCTGCTGACCGCCGAGCCGGTGCCGAGCGGATCGCCTGGCACGAAGGAAACTCGTAAGTGAATTGCAAGGGCACCCGTCGCCCGCAACCCGGGCCGCTGACCGCCCGTAGTTTGGGCATCGTCGACTGCCGATCGCGACCCTCGTAAACAGGGTTCCATCATGCGCCTGCTCCGCCTCGCCGCATTCGTTCTCCTTTGTTCCGCAACGCACCTCTCCTCGCAAAGCGCGCCAACGACGTTCCTGACCACAGCCGGCAAGGACACGTTCTGCTTCGAGCAGTACAGCCGCAAAGGAAACGTTGTCTCCGGCACTTGGGTCGTCATGCATTCGCCCGGTGTGTTCGTGCATGATTACACGATCACGTTGAGCAACGACGGTCTCCCGACGCACTACACGATGAAGTACACCACGCCGGGCGATCCGAACCCGCCGCAGCTCGACTCGGTGGATGTCGTGTACGGACGCGATTCGGCGACCATCGTATTCATCTTGAAGGATTCGTCGGTCACGCACCGCGTCGCGATGCGCGATGCGTTTCCGCTCCTCGGGCAGTCCTTCGTCGGCGTCGAGCTCGCGCTCCTACGCCTGCGCCGGATGCATATCGACTCGGCGAATGTCACACTCCATCCGCCGACCCAGCCAAGCTCGCCGATCACGATCGCGCCCACTCGCTTCGTTGGATCCGACACCGCCGTACTCGGGCCCATTCGCATGCACGTTTCCGGCGACGCGCGCATCCTCGAGCTCCACAACGGCGCTCTGGACATGCGACGCGTCGCGCCGATCGACGTCCATGCGCTCACCGACGGATTTGTGAAGAAGTTCGCGGCGCGCCGAGTGGCGCTGGCCGCCGCGGCGGCGGCGCGGGTGGAGGTTGCGCTGACCGAGGCGCAGCTGGACAGGTTCGTCGGCGACTATAAGGTCGGCGCGGTGACCGCTACTATCACACGCGACGGCGATCATCTCGCATTCGCATTGCAGCAGGGACAACAGCAGCAACCGCCGTTCAAGCTTCTGGCGTCGAGCTCGACGGAATTCTTCGTTCGGAAGCCGGATCTCGTGATCACCTTCGAGACGGACGCGAACGGCGCGGTCACCTCACTCGCGATCGGCGTCGGTGACACGCGGCAGCGGTTGCCAAGGGTCAAGCCGCCGTCCGAGTAAGACGGTTCAGTGATTCCCGGCTGCGCGTGCCATGTCGCGTTCGGCAGGGTGACTCAGGTTTCCGTCAGGTCTAGCCGAAGCACACTCGCGATGCGAGCAGCGCGACGCCCGCGATCGGGATAGGAGCCAACACAGTGCGAGAACTCTTATCGCCGATATGCCGGCCTATCCCGCGCGCTTTCGTATTCGCTCAAGCCGTCGTCGCACTTCCGCCACCTTCGGCTGCAGCTCGGAGTCAGCCTGGCGCCAGAGGCTTACGAACGCATCGTAATGCGCTTCCGCCCGCGTCCAATCGCTCTTCTCCTCGTACAGCTCTCCAAGACGCAGTTCGGTCTCGGACAACGCCTGAGCGTCCGTTCTCTCACGGCGGGCACGGGGCAAAGCGAGATAACGCTCGTAATACGCCATCGCGGAATCAGGCAGGTTTGCCTTGTCGAAGGCGCGGCCTAGTCCCCAGTACGTGCATGCCTCGCAAGGAACGGGGCCGTCGGACGCCGTGTCCGAGCGGCGGAATAGATCAACGGCGACGCGCGCGCTACCGTGCGCCAGCGCAATTTCAGCGCGTACACGCTGGATTCCTGCGAGGTTTGTCGGCGAGTGCGCGAAAGGAGCCTCGCGCTCGAAGCGCGCGACCATTTGCTCCGCCTTGTCACTGGCCCCCGCACGCGCGTAGAGCGTCGCGATATCGAGATCCGGTCGACCGCTAATATCGATTCTCTCGAAGTCACCAGTGGCCAGCGCAGCGTCGAGCTCTCTAACGGCCTGCTTTGGCCCATCGAGATACCAAAGGTCCTGCTCGGCGCGTCTCATGGCCGCATTGATCCCGCCGAACTGGATGCCATTCCGGTCAAACGCGCTATCACGACGCGCAGAGGCCAGCCGCGCCTGGTGTAACGCTCCGTGGATATTCGCGTCGTCGATGAGCTCATCACCACCAACAACGGCTCCTCGACTTCCGCCGTAACGAACAAGATCTTGTGCGGCGGCGCGGGCCGAGTCACGATCGTCCGCACTGTATGCCAGAAAGAAGCGCGCCTCCATGACCCGTACATTTCGCGCCGCGGTGCTGTCGGCATGCCGGACGGAATCGAGGAGCCGTTTCGCCTCGGTCAGCTGGCCGGTGAACGCCAGCTGCATGGCGGCAAGACCGCCGTTCGTGGTGCTCGGTTGTGCGGCGAGCTCACGGCGGGCGTAACGCGCGGCGCTATCATACTGGCGTAAAGCGTAGAAAGTAAACTTCAACTGATCGGCTGCGGAATAGAAGTTGGAATCGGCCGCATAGGCCGCCTGAAACGCCGCGAGAGCTTTTGCGCGGTTCGCGCCGCGGCTCTTTGGCGACTGATAGTATTGGCCGAGAACAACATACTTCTCGCGATCGGGAAGCTTATCGGCAAACGCTGCCGCGCGTTCGAGCGCGGAGTCGCCGGCCGATCCCCCGAACCCGCTGTTGGCGTGCGCCAGAAACAACTTCCGCCAAGCGAGGGCGAACGTGCTGTCGAGAGCGACGGCCTCGCGAAGCAGTCGTTTGGCACGGTCAAAGTCGTTTTCGGTATCATTCGCCCGCGCACCTTCACTGTACTTGCGGAGAGCTTCGAGCGAGGTCGTCGTCGCTCTCTCGAGCGGAACCGAGCGTTGCACGAGCCGCAGCGATTCACCGACTCTCCCGCGCAACTTTCGAGTGAGGCCGTCAATGGCCGCGAACAGGCCTTGCAGATCATTTGCCGTGGCTTGATATGATGCAAGCACGGCGGCGCCCTGTCCGCTGCTGAGGGTGAGACTCAACGCGTACCCGCTTCCCACTCGGGCGGCGCGTCCACCGAGAATCGCCTTCGCCCCTACGCGGGCGGCCACCTCGCTCGCGATGTCCGCATCCAATCGCGTCGACCGTTCTTTCCGCATTTGCACGAGCGTCGCCGCGACTTCATCCGGCGGAACGAGGCGCAGGGCGCGCGACTGACCCATCGTGGCGCGCAGCATTTCCGAAAACATTGGCACGAGCGCCGAGTCCTCCCGGGAAACAGAGAAATCGGCGATGAGCACGCGGTCAGCGGCGGCGAGCTTTCCCGCCCCGAAGAGAGATCCCTCAGGCCCAATTCCCAACTGCCGAAGGAGCATGTACAAACCGACGGCCGCAACGAACGCGACAAGTGCGACCACGCCCCCGAACGCCGAGCGACGCCAGGACAGGTGCGGCGCCGCTTTGAGAGCGATACTTGCCATTGCGCCTGTCGGTGCGGGTAATTTGCTAGGCGTAAGCGTTGCGGTCGACGCGCCGATTCGTCGCGCGACGAATTGTGTGTATCCTGTGAAGAGAACGATCGGCAGACCAAGGGCCATTACCACGAGTATGCCGGGAAACACCCAATCCGGGAGCCCGATCGCCACGATCGCCAGCTTCGCCAGCACCGCAGTAGCCACGAACGCACCAGCATACGCTCCTACAGCCTTCGCGAACATGCGACGATCATCGAATAGCGCGACGGTCATCGCCGAATGAGTGCCGCTCACTGCCTCCAAGGCGGTTACGATGTCCGCCGCGCGCTGCGGCCGGAGAGCGGCATCCTTCTCGAGGCAGCTCGCGATTATCGCCGCCAAAGCCGGCGGCGTATCGGAACGTTCCTGCGCGATCGGGCGCGGACGTTCCCCCATCTGCGCCGCGAGGAGTCTCTGCGGGGATAGGCCGTGAAATGGCGATCGGCCAACCAGTAACTCATACGCCGTGCAGCCGAACGCGTAGATGTCTGCGCGATGGTCGGTCGCGGGATCGCCAGCCGCCTGTTCCGGCGCCATGTATGCCGGCGTTCCGATAGAAATCCCCACGGCCGTCAACGCAGTGCTACGCGTTTCACCATCGGCGCGGGCAGCGGTCAGCGCTTTAGCGATTCCGAAATCAGCCACAACCGCGGACCCGGCGCTCAGCAGCACGTTGTCCGGCTTGATGTCGCGATGAACGACGCCGCGCTCATGGGCATACGCCAACGCGCGCGCGACGTCGCGGAGCACGGGAACGACCTCGCCGATCGAGAGTGGTCCGCGCTCGAGCCGCGCGCGGAGCGACTCACCTTCGACGAACGGCATCGTGTAGAACGGTAGCCGAGGGCCATCACGATCGCCGCTCGTAGACACTTCCCCGGCCGTGAGAACGGGGACGATATGCGCGTGCTGCAGGCGAGCAGCGACCTGGATCTCCCGCTTGAAGCGTTCGAGGCTCACGGCGCTGGTGAGCTCTTCGGGAAGGACCTTCACGACTACACGCCGGCCGAGCGAGATGTCTTCGGCAACGAAGGTGCGACTCATCCCGCCGCCGCCGAGCTCACGCTCCACAGCGTACGCGCCGCCAAGAGAATGCTCAAGCTGCTCGCGGAGCGAATCAGTCACGGAGTGGAGCCCGACAGGAGGTGCGACGAACATACCGCTCGCCGCAAGCTTCGTAAACTTACCGAAGCTGATCGAACCGTGAACGGCATTCTCGAGAAATAAACCTTTGGAATTAGGGTCGTCCGTTATGGCGGTGCGGCGGTGAAGGCAGCTCGACATCGTCTCAGCGCCTCGCTTCGACGACGGACTGTCTCCGGCCGCCTCGCTGCGCAGGAGCGGCGAGGGAACGGACAATTCAAGCCATCGTCGCTGCGCAACGTTGCGGTTCGACCGCCGTACATGCATGATGGCCGCTTCTCGACCCTCGAGCAGGCCGTGGACTTCTATGCGACGGGTGTGAAGAACGGGCCCGTGCTGAGCCGGATGCGTGACACGGGCGCCAATGCGGTGCACGCCAATTTCACCGGAGCACAGCGCGAGCGCGACGATCCTCGGCGAGAACCGTGAGTGAAGATCACGGCGGCGCGCCGGTCCTCATCGTCGGCGCCGGCCCGACGGGACTCGTTCTGGCCCTTTGGCTCACCCGTCTCGGTGTGCCGGTTCGGATCATCGATCGCGCGGCGCAACCGGGAACGACCTCACGAGCGCTGGCCGTGCAGGCGCGCACGCTCGAATTCTACCAGCAAATCGGAATCGCCGACGACGTGATCGCCGGCGGCGTCAAAGTACCAGCCCTCAATCTTTGGGTGAGTGGCCGACAACGAGCCCGCGTCCAGATCGACGCCATCGGCCAGGGACTGAGCCCGTTCGCCTTCGCGCTCGTCTATCCGCAGGACGCGCATGAACGCTTGCTCATCGACCACCTCGAGCGCGCCGGCGTTCGCGTCGAGCGCGAGACTGAGCTCGTCCATCTGGAACAACATGCCGGCGGCGTCAGCGCGACCCTCCGAACGAAGGCCGGCGAGCAAGTGTTCGAGACTTCGTACGTCGCCGGTTGCGACGGTGCGTCATCAACGGTCCGGCACCAGCTTGGCATCGAATTCCCGGGCGGCACCTATCAGGGATACTTCTACGTCGCGGACGTACACGCCCGCACGCCCCTCGCCAACGACGAGTTGCACATCGACATCGAGGACGTCGACTTCCTTCTCGTTTTTCCGTTGCGGGGCGAGGGCAATCTGCGCATGGTCGGGCTCGTCCACGAACGCGACAAGCCCGATCGTGCGGTCACGTTCGATGACGTCAAAGGCCGAGCGGTCGATCGGATGCAGCTTGCGTCCGCCGAAGTGAACTGGTTCTCGACATATCGCGTCCACCATCGCGTGGCGCCGCGGTTCCGCGACGGTCGAGCATTCCTCCTCGGCGACGCGGCGCACGTCCACAGCCCTGTCGGCGGCCAGGGGATGAATACCGGGATTGGCGATGCCGTGAATCTCGCCTGGAAGCTCGCCGCGGTGGTCAAGGGTGAGGCCGACGCCGCGGTCCTTGATACTTACGAGCCGGAGAGAATTGCCTTCGCGCGGCGGCTCGTCGAGACGACCGATCGCGGTTTCACGATCGTGACGCGCCAAGGCCCTTTGGCGCGAGTCGTCCGTACACGACTCGTTCCCGCCATCGCACCGGCCGTGTTTCGCCTCGCGGCGATGCGGCGGTTTTTCTTCCGAACCGTCTCGCAGATCAACGTCTCGTACCACGACAGCGCGTTGAGTGAAGGCGAGACCGGCGCGGTCGTCGCCGGCGACCGGCTGCCGTGGATCAAGGTGAACGGGTCGGACAATTTTGCGCCGCTCACCGCGCTCGAGTGGCAAGTCCATGTTTACGGTCGCGCGCGGAAGGAGCTCAGGGCGGCATGCTCGGCGCTCCGCATCGCGCTGTGCGAGTTCGAGTGGAACAAGGCAGCGCGAGACGCCGGCGTCCGCGACGGCGCGCTCTATCTCATCCGACCCGATGGATACATCGGGTTCGCTGATGCCGAGGCGGATGTCTCCCGTCTTCAAAGCTATGTCGCGCGATTCGGCTTGCGGGTCGCAGATTAGTCGACCGGCATCTTGCTCATCATCCCCGACCCCAAGTGAAAAAGGCGGCGGGACGCGCGCGAATCAAGCGAGCGATCGCAACGATCCTCGGCGAGCACGGTGAGAGAACGATCATGAAAGGATGTGCTTCGCGTTCCAGGAACGAACGCTACGTCACGTGACGTATTTGGGTGCCGAGCCGAGCGGCGTATGGTGGCGGTAGTTGATCTGCCCCCACTCGAATCCCTGGAAAGGAGGGATCATGCGCCGCGCCATCGGTCTAGTGCTTATTCTCACCGCCGCTTGCAGTGATCGTCCGACGGGTCCGACGGAACCTATGAGGCTCGTCCACACCCCTCTCGCCGCCGCTCAACCGACGACGCTGAAGCTGGACCTGCCCATCCAATTCAATGCCTGGGCATGCGTCGAAACCGTTTACCTCCAGGGAAAGCTGCTCGCCGTCATTCACACCAACAGCACCGACAATGGTCAGCACGCAAAGGCCCTATTTCTTCAACGGCTCACTGGTCAGGGTCAGTTGACCGGCGACAAGTATGAAGCGATCGGCAATTCTGTGTCGGTCGGCAACATCTCCGCTGACACCGCGAGTACGGACACCGAGGTATTCTCGTTCCGCTTGGTAAGCAGAGCCGCCTCGTTTCAAGCGAAGATGCGCACACACACGACGGTGAACGCCAATGGCGATCTCACGGCCGAGGTTCAAGACTTCAGCGTCGACTGCCGCGTTCACTAGGCGACGCGACTCCGTACGTGAACATCGCGAGATGTGTCATCACTTCATTGCAATCGCCGGATCGATCCGCGCGGCTCGGCGCGCTGGGCCCACGGCGGCACATATCGCGGTCAAAAGGAGCACGCCGGTCGCCGTGCCGTAGCTCACCGGATCGTTGGGCCTGACCTCGAACAAGAACTGCCCCAGCAGGCGATTCGCCGCGAAGGCACCGGCGAGTCCGACGACGACGCCCGGAAACGTTGCGGCGATCGCGCTGCGTAGCGTGGCGCGCATCACCGCGGCCCGCGACGCCCCGAGCGCCATCCGGATGCCGATCTCGCGCGAACGTTCGGTGACTGCGTAGGCGAGCACGCCGTACACGCCCACCGCGGCCATGCCGAGTGCCATCATCGAGAAAACAACGAGCACCAGCGAACGGAAGCGCGGCTCGGCGATCGTCGCGCGGATGCGCGAATCCATCGTCATGATCGACTTGACTGGCTGCTCCGGATCGACGGCATGAATCGCCGACCGGATCGCACCGACGATGGCGGTGGGGTCGCGGCCGCCATCGGTGCGCGCCACGAACGTGAGGTGGTTGATGAAGAAGATCTGACGCACTTGCGGGATCGGGCGATAGAGCGCCGGGATCGGCCCGCTCGCCGGGTCATTGCGCACGACATCGTCGACGATGCCGATGATGCGCATCCAATCCCGTGGGCCGGGCTTGTCGGCGAAGCTCAATTGCTGGCCGACTGCATTGCCGTTCGGCCAGAGCGTGCGCGCCATCGACGCGCTGATCACGACGACCTGTTCGCTCGCCGCATCGTCCGACGGAAGGAACGCCCGCCCCGTGAGCACGCGAATGCCCATCGTCGCGAAGTAGCCGGCCGTCACGCATGGCTTGAGCACCATGTACTGCGACGGGAGCGGTCGGCCATCGCGTAGGGTGAAGTCGCCGGTGATGTACGTCGAGTCGAGCGGAAGCCAGTTGACCGCGGTTGCGGCGCGCACGCCGGGGAGGGCGGCGATTCGCGCGGCAACGCGTGACTCGACGTCGTGAATCGCCTCGGCGGTGCGGTACCGCGTCTCCGGGAAGTCGAGGGTCGCCGTCACGAGATTGCCGGGAGCGAAACCCAAGTCCACGGCCTGCAATCGCTCGAAGCTGCGGATCGTCAGACCGGCGGCGATGAGAAGAATCAGCGAAAGGCCCATCTCCGCCATCACGAAAAGACGCCGCAGTGGCGCGCGGCCGGTCGTACGCGAGTTGTCGCTCAACGCTTCGCGTGGATCGCGGCGTGAAGCGAGAATGGCCGGCAAGGTTCCCGATGCCAGTCCGGCGGCGAGGCACGCGATCGCCGCGACGGCGATGACGAGCGGGTCGATGTGAACCTCCGCGGCACGCGGCAGCAGACCGTCGGGCAGCGTGTGTAGCAGCAGTCGCACGCCCGCGACGGCGAAGCCGAGACCGAGGAGGCCGCCGATCATGGCGATGACGACGCTCTCGGTGAGGAGTTGCCGCACGAGCCTGGCGCGGCCGGCGCCAAGCGCCGTTCGAATCCCGAGCTCGTGTCGACGCGATGTGGCGCGCATCAGCGTGAGATTGGACACGTTGGCGCAGGCAATCAGGACGAGGAGTCCGACGGCAAGGGCGAAGACGAGGATCGGTTTCCGTGCGCTGCCAACGACGGCATCGCGAAGCCCAACGACTTTCGCTGTCCCGGGAATCCGCTGATCCGGCGGCGTCTCTCGCTCTTCCCGCCCGGCGAATGCGCGCACCTCGGCCTGCGCCAACTCCAAAGTCATGTCGTGCTTGAGGCGTCCAATGACGACTTGCAGCCTCGCGTTATGCGGATCGAGCTCTGTCGACAGTGGAAGCCAGACGGCCGCGCGTTTCGGAAAGTCGAAGCCGTCCGGCATGACGCCGACGATCGTCTTCCGATATCCCTCAATGGTGACCGAGCGGCCAACGATCGTCGAGTCACCGCCGAAGCGATCGCGCCAGAGACTTGCCGCGATGATCGCGACCCCGGCTCCAGCCACGTCGTCTCCGTTCACGAAGACGCGGCCGAGGCTCGGCCTCAGACCCAACGTGGAGAAGAAACTCGGGGTGACCGCGGCGACTGGAACGCGCGCCGGGTCTCCGGCGCCAAGCAACGTCGCCGGATACGTCCGGTAGGCGGCTGTCGACACGAACGCCCGCGTCGCGCGGACGAAATCCTGATACTCGCCATCCGCCATGGCCAATCCGAAGATGTTCTCCATGCCGTCGGGCAGGTGCGAGACGACGAACAACTCCGATGGTGACGCGAACGGCAGCGGGCGAAGGAGTACGCCGCGCACGACGGTGAACATCGCCGTCGTGACGCCGATCCCGAGGGCGAGGGTGAGAATCGCCGTGACGGCAAAGACCGGCGCACGCGGCAGCGATCGGACGGAGTAGCGAACGTCCTGGCGGAGTCGCTCGAGCCACGCGCCACCCCAGCTTTCGCGTGTCACCTCTTTCACGTGCGCGACGTTGCCGAACTCGCGGCGGGCGGCCGCGAGCGCCTCGTCGGGCGACTCTCCGCGCGCGACGCGATCGGCGACGGCCATGGCGAAGTGCGAGCGAATCTCGTCGTCGAGGTCTTCGTCGCGCGTTGGCCGACGCTGCCAAGGGCGTCTCATGTCTCACGCTCCGCTGGTGGCCGCATCAGCCCGGCGATCGCCTCGGTCAGGCGCTGCCACTTCGTGCTTTCGGCGGCGAGCTGCTTGCGGCCCTCGGGGGTGAGCGAATAGACGCGAACGCGCTGACCGGTTTCGGACGTCTCCCACGCGGCGGCAATCCACTTCTTCTTTGCCATGCGATGGAGCGCCGGGTAGAGCGATCCGGTCTCGACCTGGAGCGTGCCATTGGAGCCGGCGCGGATCATCTGCGCGATGCCGTACCCGTGGCACGGTCCCCAGCGGAGCGTTTGGAGAACGATGAGATCGAGCGTCCCCTGTAGCAGCTCGATACGCGACAGTGTCGGATCCTTCGCCATGCGATCGCCGGATGTAGGATGTCTACATCCTAGGGTGCAGACATCCTACATGTCAAGCGCGGTCGATCCGGCAGCGGCCTCGCCCGAGTATTACGCCGACGCAACCGATCGAGCTCGCGCGGCTAGCGAAGACGCGGCGGGTTCGTAAGTTTGGCCAGAGCGCAGCGGCGCGCTTCTTCACTTGTGACGCTCGATTAGAGGGCTCACGTATGTCGCATCCGCCCGAGACGGGCCGGGGACGAGTCGCGATGCTGATGGGCCTTCTGGCCCTCGCGTCGTGCGAGAAGACCGGCGGACCAAGCAATCAAGGCACTCGCCGATGGCCCGCTACGATCGCGGAATGCGATCCCGCCGGCTACATCCGTTGCATCTCGGACGCGGCGTGGATCTCGATTCCCGTTGCGAACACTGGTCTGTCGCTCACCTACTCGAGCTCGCGCGGGGTCGACAGCTCTGGACGGACGACGTCGGCCGCCACGGCATTCGGCATTGGCGGTTGGTCGATCGACGCCGTCCGGGAGTACGACAGAAAGACCGGCATTCTCACGGATGGCCAGGGCCGATGGCATGCCGTTCGGGGCGTCTCACTCCCGTCCGGTGAGATCGCTGTCCCGAGCTATGATGGAGCCGTCGCGTACGTGTTCGACTCCGTGGGACACCACGTCCGAACGGTCGACGGCTACCTCGGGACGGTGTTGCTCAAGATCGAGTACGACGCCGGCGGCCGCCTCGATCGCGTCGACGGATCAGTGAACGAGCAGCCAGTCCACGTCGTCGTGCAACACCGACCCGACGGCACGCCACAGGCTCTTGTGGGAACGGACGGCGCGACGACCACGCTCGATCTGGATGGCGGCCGACTGTCCGGGATCACGGCGCCTGACGGAGGCCGAACGCAAATCGCGTGGGGTAATGGCCGCGTAATCTCGACAACCGATCCGTTGGGTAGCGTCACCCGCTACGACTACGATCAGGCCGGTGATCTCGTCTCCATCACCGACGCCGATAGCGTCCGCACTCGATTCGAGCGGAAAGATCTGGCAGCCGGCTTCGAAGTACGCTCCGTGACAGCGCTCGGACGACAGTGGCTGTACCGCGCCGAATCGGCCGATGGTGGCATTCGCCGCACGCTCATCGCGCCTGACGGCTCCACGAGCACTGAGGCCGTCGATGGCAACGGCAATCGCAAGATCACGCTGCCCGACGGCAGCGAGTACAGCGTCGGCGCTGTCGCCGGAACACGGTGGGGAGGCGACGCACCAATTCTCACGCCGGTCGTCGCAAAGCGGCCGGATGGCTCAACGTCGCGGCGCGATGTGAAGGTCGCGCTGCTGCCTCAACAGGGACTTCCTTTCATCGTCACAGGATCCGTGACAACGACGATCAACGGCCAGCCGTGGGTCGAGACATTCGACCCGGTGCAACGCAGCGTGACTCTGGTCGACCCCGTCGGGCGACGGACGACGTCGACGTACGACGCGGGAGGTCACCTGCTGCGCCGGTCGGCTCCCGGAGTCGCGCCGGTCGCGTACGAGTACGACTCAGAGGGACGAATGACCAGCGAGACGGCGGGAACTGGTGCGCTCGCGGCGTCCACTCGGTACCGGTACGATCCGTCGACTGGAAAGGTCATCGTCACGCGCGCGGGTGGCGCGGTAGACACGACTACGTACGATGGCGCCGCGCGAGCCGTCACCATGTCGGGTGGTAACGGCTCGACGGTTCTCGCGACGTACGACGGCGCTGGCCGCATCAGCATGCTGTTATCTCCTGGCGGTGCCGCGTATGCGTTCGGCACAAGCGACGCTGGCCGTCGGACGGCGTTCATCCCGCCACCGGTCAGCTCGGACTCGTCCATCGAGATCGCGTCATACGATCGCGACGGAGCGCTGGCGGCGATCACCGGCTTAGGCACTCGCGCCGTGAACATCGTTCGCGACGCGGCCGGGAGAGTGACGGCGGTGACATTCGACCGCGGCAAGCGCACCATGTCGTACGACGCCCATTCGGCGCTCCTGGCGCAGGCCGGCGATCCGAGTGGCGTCATCACGCGGTACGGTCGTGTCGGTCAGGCGATCAACCGGCTGGAGTGGTCCGGGCCGATCAGCGGGTTCGTTGCCGAGTCGCTCGATGTGAACGATCGCTCTGTCGCCGAGGTTATAGACGGGACAAAGACCCTGAGCTTTGCGTACGACGGGTCCGGTCAACTCACGAAAGTTGGCCCGCTCGTGCTCGCACGAGATCCGTCGAGTGGACTCGTTAGGCAGACGACTCTTGGGGTCGTCGAGACGTCGCCCGAATTCGACGCCAACGGCCGGCTGATTCGCGTCACCACGCGTGCCGGCGGCAAGATCGTGTTCGACCAGCGCTTCACGCGTGACGCCTCGGGCGTCACGAAGACCGTGGTCGAGACGCTGGACGGAAAGACGACCACGACCGATTACTCGTATGACCATGAGGGACGGCTCACCGCGGTTCGAGTCGATGGCCGAGTCGAGGAAACAGCAACGTACGATGTCGCGGGAAATCGTGTGAGCGTCGCGCGTCCAACGGGAACCGTGAAGGCGGTCTACGACGACCGCGACCGATTGCTCGGTTGGGGGCAGCTGGGCTACGCATGGTCGTCCAGCGGAAGCCTCGAGCGCCGGACGGACAACGGTCACGCAATGTCGTTCCGATACGACGACTTCGGCTCGTTGCGCGAAGCGACGCTGCCCGACGGACGCGCACTCGCCTATTTAGTAGATGCTGAAGGCCGACGAGTCGGCCGTCGCGTGGGCGGCCGGCTTGTTGACGGTTTCCTGTACCGCCCGGACGGCTCGCTCGCCGCGGAGCTCGACTCGACCGGGCGCATTGCCAGTGTGTTCGGTTACGACGATGCCGGCAATTTGGCTCTCGTCGAGCGCGCCGGAGCGATTTATAGAACCATCACAGATCCGATCGGAAGTCCTCGGCTGGTCATCGATTCGCGTACGGGTGCGGTGACCGACGTCGTCGCGTACGACGCGTGGGGCAATGCGGTGCGCGAAACAACCCCCGCCGCGCTGCCGATCGGTTTCGCCGGCGGCCTGCGCGATCCGGGCACGGGGCTCATTCTCTTCGGCGCGCGCGACTACGACCCGGCCACCGGTCGATGGACGGCGCCGGACCCAATCGGCTTCGACGCCGGTGACGCGAACCTGTACCGCTATGCCGCCGGCGATCCGGTGAACGCGCTCGATCGCACCGGACTGACGCCCAAGGGAGGCGGCGGGGGAGGCAGGAAACCAAACGGCAATCCTCCACCTAAAGCGAAGCCGCCGGGCACTGGCAATCCGCCAACTGGCGGCAATACGTCCGGTGCGGGCAGCCCGGTCGGAGGCTCCGGCAGTGGAACCGGCGAACCCGCCGGTTCCGGCGGCCCAACGTGGCACTGTGTGTCGCAGCGCGGTGCGTGCACC
>DATLPC010000010.1:0-8534 GCA_035535975.1 Gemmatimonadaceae bacterium
GAGCGATTCGCGGACGACGATCGTGCCGGCGACAATGTCGCCCAACCGCTTGCCGGACTTTGAAAACGCGATCGAGCCGATGCCGACGAGGTAGGTGAAGATCGGTTGCAGGTCCACGATGCGCATGAGGTTCCGCACGGCGGACGCCGCGAACCCGACGGAGAAGCCGCCGTCGCGCACGGCGCGGAGCCGGAGCATTCGCTTGCCGGGCGTCTGTCCGTCGCGAAGCCCCTCGAACAGCAGGTAATAGCCCCAAAGAATCGCGAATTGGAGAATGACGAGCGCCGCCGTGGCGAATGCCGTCGACGAGTCGCTGCGAATGGCCGCGGCGATTCGCTGGTGCGGGAGAAGGATCCCAATACCGACCGCGACGCCAATGAAGAGGAGCGCACAGATGAAGAGGTCGATCAGCGCGGCGTAAAGACGAGAGCCGAGTCCGGCGATCGTGTAGGAGAGAACCACGAGCTCCGGCGTTTCGACGTCGACGACCTGCTCCAGGCGCTGATTCATGCGCGGAGATTGGCGGCCCGCGGCGCGACGAGCAAGTCCGAGATTCCCGGCCCGAGTATCTTCCAGCAGCGAGGAATCATGACTGAACACTCAAAGGAAACCGCGACGTTCGGCGGCGGATGCTTCTGGTGTCTCGACGCCGTGTTTCGCCAGCTGAACGGCGTGGAGAAAGCCGTATCGGGTTACGCCGGCGGACAGACCGTCAACCCGAGCTATCAGGACGTGTGCAGCGGCCGCACCGGGCACGCCGAAGTCGTGCAGGTCACCTTCGATCCGTCGATCATCAGCTTCCGCGATCTGCTCGGCGTCTTCTTTACGATTCACGATCCGACGACGCAGGACCGCCAGGGGGCCGACGTCGGCACACAGTACCGATCGGTCGTGCTCTATCATTCGGACGAGCAGCGCGACGAAACCAAGGCGGTGATCGACGAGCTGACGCGGGAGCAGGTGTGGGATGATCCGATCGTGACGCAGATCGTTCCGCTGACAACGTTCTATCCGGCCGAGCCGTACCATCAGGACTATTACGCGAACAACGCCGCGCAACCGTATTGTCAGATCGTCATCGCGCCGAAGGTCGCAAAATTCCGTAAGAAGTACTTGGATCGCTTGGCGAGGCGCTGACGCTTCGGGAGTTGCAGTCCTGACGAGCGGCGTTAAGGAAGAACTCGTCAGCTCGCAGTGAAGAACTCGGGTTGGACAAAGAGCGGACTGGAACGTACGTTGGCGTTTGCGGTATATTCACCGTTGTTAGGACGACCGCACGACGATTCGCGACGTCGCGCGCCCTCAACGCCAGAGCTCTGGCCAGTCTTACACCTCAGTATGCTTCACTCGCTGCTCGGCTCCGTCATTCCCTTCCTCTTCGCGGCCGGCGACACGTCCTTCCGCATCGCCAGCGTTCCGTCTCCGACGATTACCGCGACGCCGGTGGTCGACATTCGGAGCAGGCTCGTCGCGGACAGCATCGTGGTCGAGAAGGGGCGACGAGTGCTCACGCTGTATCAGGCCGGGTTCAAGGTTCGCACCTATAAGATCGCGCTCGGCAAACAGCCGGTGGGCGACAAGGTGCAGAAGGGGGATGGGAGGACGCCCGAGGGAGTCTTCCACATCGACTTCAAGAACCCGCAGAGCAAGTACCACATGGCGCTGCACGTGTCGTATCCGGATGCGGCCCACCTGCAGCGTGCGAGTCAACTGGGAGTGTCGCCCGGCGGCGACATCATGGTTCACGGGCTTCCGCCCGCATACGCGGACTACGGCGCGTCTCACAGCGAGTTCGACTGGACCGAAGGATGCATCGCCGTGACGGACAAGGAAATCGAAGAGATTTGGCGCGCGGTCCCATCGGGAGCGGCGATCCAGATCAAGCCGTGACGTGAGAACGACGATCGTTCTCTGGAGCGCGATCTCGGGAGCGATTCTCGGCTTGTTCATCGACGCGACGCTGATTGGCGTCGCGTTGTTGTTTTCTGCCGCGATCCCGGGGCTATTCGCGCGCCTACAGCATCGTTGGGTCGCGATCGGCGCCGTCGCGGTGTTGAGCCTCATCGTCACCGGGAGCGTCGCTCTCGGCTACCTCGAGGGCCAATTGAAGACGCGGTGACGCGTCACGACGGCGAAGAAAGTCGGCGCCGAGCGGCTTGATCGGCGAATTGTCGGGCACGATTCCCGCGCTTCCGCCCCGTGTTTCCCACCACCCGAACATGGAGCGTGCACGATGAGGCGTTTCTCCAAAACTTGGATCGCTGTCGCGGTACTCGTCGCCGCGGCGGCGTGCGGCTCGGATGACTCGACATCGCCGACGCTCGGCGCGAATGGAACGTGGAGTCTTCAGTCGATCAACGGGTCGGCGCTTCCGGTGACGATCGGGTCGGGTAGCCAGGCCGTGTCGGTCGTCGCATCGACGTTGACGATTTCGTCGAACGGGAACTACAACGAGGTAGTGACCTTGCGGCCTCTGGGAGCCACCGCGAATACGACCTTCACCGAAACACGAACTTGGTCGTTCACGAACGGCGTTGTGACGTTCAACGACCAGACGGACGGTATCACGTACACCGGGTCGGTGAGCGGAAACAGCTTGACGGAGAACACGGCGGGCTTCGTGTCGGTTTACGCCCGACAATAACAGCGCGAGGGCCGGCCGACTCATCCGGGAGGGACTCCAATTGGACCTTTGGCTAATTGTGAGGCTCCCCGGACCAGCCAGCGTTGAGAGCACGCGGAGGCCCAGAGTTCGGCTCGAGGTTGTCGGCCGAGCTGTTCGCCTGCAGCATTAGCGTGGACTGGAGTCCCACCCGAACCCTCTCGAGTGTATGGCGATACCCCCGACTCGATTTTTCGAGCCCGACATCGTTGCGTCGGTCGGCCCGGGAACGGACGCTGGGGACCGTGCGCTCGCCAATGCGCTGCCACACATCGTTTGGACGTGCGATGCGACGGGAGAGCTCGAGTGGGTCAACGATCGCTGGTTCGAGCTGACGGGGCTGAGCGACGAGGCCACTCTTCACAACAAAGGCGCGCTCGCCGCCGTGCACCCGGACGATCGGTCGGAACTCGCGGCGCGTTGGCAGCAAGCGATCGAAACGACGAGTCCGACGGAAGTCGAATACCGGATTCGCACACGAAACGGCGAATATCGCTGGCACGTCGGTCAAATTGGGCCGATGCGGGACTCGACCGGCTCGGTCATCAGATGGGTCGCGACGGCCTTCGACATTCAGGACCGTCGAGCGGCGGCGGACGCGCTGCGCGCCTCCGAGCGGCGATTCGAAACCATCTTTCATCTAAGCCCGCAACCGTCGGCGATCACGCGGGCAGCGGATGGCACCTTTCTGGACGTGAACGCCGCGTTCGTCGAGGTCATGGGGTTCAGCCGTCAAGAGGCGATTGGAAAGACCGGCGCCGAACTCGGCATATGGACGGTGGAAGAGCGAGCGGCGTTCATCGCGCCGGTGTTCGACGGGGCCCAGCGGAGCGCAGAAGCGGTATTTCGAACACGGCGTGGTCGCGACCTGCGCACGGTGCTGGCGATTGCACCAGTGGAGCTGGGCGGCGAGCAGTGCTTCGTCTCCGTGGTGACGGACGTAACGGATCGCCGAGCGGTCGAAGACGCGCTGCGGAAGAGTGAGGCCGAAGCCCGCGCGCGGGCGGACGATCTCGCGGCGGTGATGGACGCGGTGCCGGCTGCCGTTTGGATATCGCACGATCGCGATTGTCACGAGATCTACGGCAACCGCGCCGGTCACGAAGTGCTTCGGGTTCCGATGGGCAGCAATCTGTCCAAGACGGCGACCGACTCGACGCCGACGCGGCATTTCACGGTGCATATCGGGGGCGTCGAGCTCCGCGCCGATCAGTTGCCGCTCCAGCGAGCGGCGCGCGGCGAGGAGTTCCGAAACTACGAGGAGGAGCTGCGGTTTAGCGACGGAAAGGTGGCACACCTGTTCGGCAACGTGGTCCCGCTACGCGATCCCGATGGGACGCCGCGGGGAGCAATCGGCGCCTTTCTCGACGTGACTCGCTTGAAGGAAGTCGAGGATGCGCTGCGCCGGGCCGATCATCGCAAGGACGAATTTCTGGCGCTTCTGTCGCACGAGCTGCGTAATCCGCTGACACCGATTCTTACGTCGGCTCGTCTCCTCGAGCTGCACGCGGACTCGGAGTCGCGGCACGAGATCGAGGTGATCGCCCGTCAGGTGAAGCATCTCGTGCGGCTCGTCGACGACCTCCTCGACATGTCACGCGTTTCGCGCGGCGCGGTCACACTCACCAAGACGCGACTCGAGTTGCGGGACATCGTGAAGCGTGCCGTCGACGCGACGGCGCCGCTGTTCGAGGAGCAGAACCATACGCTGGAGATCTCGGTTGCCTCGGGACTGATCGTCGACGGAGACGAAGTCCGGCTCACGCAAGTGGTGGATAATCTTCTCTCGAATGCGGCGCGTTATACGCCGCCGGGCGGCTGGGTGACGGTCGAGGGGGCGCGGGAGAGCGACTCGATCGTGTTGCACGTGCGGGACACCGGCGTCGGCATCGACCCGACGCTGCTCCCCGATCTGTTCGAGGTCTTCGTCCAGGGCGTGCGTGGGCCGGATCGGGCGCCAGGCGGGTTGGGCATCGGGCTGTCGCTCGTCCGACACCTCACCGAGCTGCACGGCGGGACGGTCGCCGCGCACAGCGAGGGGCTCGGGAGGGGAAGTCAGTTTTCGGTAAGGCTGCCGGTGGCGACGGCATCGACAGCCGGTTCGGCCCGTCCCGATGGCCCGTGGTCGGAGGCCCGTGAGGCTAGGCGAAAGGCTCGCGTGCTGATCGTCGACGACCACCACGACGTCGTGAAGGGCTTGTCGCGATTGCTGTCGATCAGCGGGTACGACGTTCGCGCGGCGCTCACCCCGACCGAAGCACTCGAAATCGCGACGGACTTTCGGCCGCAGGTCGCCATCCTCGACATCGGGTTACCGGAGATGGACGGCTACAAACTGGCCGGGGAGCTGCGGTCGCGGTTGCGGGAGAGCGCGCCGGTGCTGATCGCACTCAGCGGATATAGCCAGGCGGACGATCGGCGGAGGAGCGAGGCGTCGGGCTTCGCGTTCCATCTCGTAAAGCCGTTGGACATCGATGGACTTCTCGAGGTGCTCGAGCGGCTGGTGCCGGAAGAGGCGACGCTGTCGTAGTCATCGCGCGGCAATCCCGCGGTGTTTCGTCGCGATGTTCCATCCAGATCCGCCGCGTTTCATGCATCGAGACCATCGACGCGGCCGGCGGTCCGACGAGCGACGTAGTCTATTTCCTCAGCGGCAGTTACAGCCGCGGTGCGCTCTGAGGACTCCTCGGGTGCTCGCCTTGCTCAACCGAGCGGCCATCGCTCGGCCAAATGGCTCGGCGAGCCACAACACCATTCCGAGGAGAATCTGTCATGCGCATCCTTCCGCTGCTCGCGCTCGGCGTCGCCGTCGCGGCGTGCTCGATGGACCAAGACTCGAGCCGCTCGTTCCCGCTCGCGCCGTCGCTCGATCGCACCAACAACGTCGTCGGTCAAGTCTACACGATGTCCAACGCGACGGCGGGTAATTCCGTGTTGGCGTTCAACCGCTCGTCTGACGGGTCGTTGACCGCGGCCGGCTCGTACTCTACCGGTGGACTCGGCACCGGAGGCGGTCTTGGCAATCAGGGCGGCATTCAACTCGACCGATCGGGCAAAACGCTCATCGTCGTCGACGCAGGCAGCAATGAGATCTCGTCCTTCCGCGTGAACGGCGATGGCTCCCTGACGTGGGCGGACAAGGTCGCCTCGGGCGGTACGATGCCGATCAGCGTCACGATCTCCGGCCAGCTCGTTTACGTTCTCAACGCCGGCGGCGCCGGAAACATCTCCGGATTCACGCTCTCTTCCGACGGTGATCTCGCACCGATCGCCGGCTCGACTCGTCCGCTCAGCACGAGCGCGTCCGGCCCGGCCGAGGTGGCGTTCGACCCGACGGGGACGAAGCTTGTCGTCACCGAAAAGAACACCAACCGCTTGAGCACGTATTCGGTCGACGCGACCGGTGTCGCGCACGGGCCGACGGTAACACCGGCGAGCGGCGTCACGCCGTTCGGATTCGCGTTCACGAATAGCGGAACGCTCGTTGTCTCCGAGGCATTTGGCGGCGCACCGAATGCCAGTGCGGTCTCGTCCTACGCGCCGACCGGTGATGCCTGGTCGGTGATCAGCGGATCCGTTCCGACCACTGAAACCTCGGCCTGCTGGATCGCGATCACCAACAGCGGGCGGTTTGCGTACACGACGAACGCGACGAGCGGCACGATTACCGGTTACGCGATTCACCAGGGCGCGCTGACGCGCCTCGACGCCGACGGCGTGACGGGCAACATCGGCGCCGGCAGCGCGCCGACCGAGATGACGCTCTCGCGCGACGGCAAATTCCTGTATGCGTTCGCCGGCGGATTACACCGGATCGCCGCGTTCGCGATTGGCGCGGACGGCTCGTTGAGCGCGCTGCCCGATTGGGCGGCTGGCCTTCCGGCGAGCGCCAACGGTCTGGCTGCACGCTGACAGTGAGCCTACGTTATTCTGCGGTGGAGCGGCTGAATCAATCAGCCGCTCCACCAGTTGTCGTCCTGAGCGCGCGGTGGTCTGGCACCCTGATGCGCGCGGCGTCGAAGGCTCCACTCTCTCGATACGTAGCCAGCTGATGCCCGGTCGGTTCACCCTTCAGCGTGCTCTTCTCGGAACAGTCGCCGTCGCGCTTCTGCTCGGCATTGTCCCCGCCGGCATCGCGCTCGATCGCACGCTGGTTTCCGCGTTGCTCGCCAAGGCGCGCACCGATCTCGAGATGGCCCCAGGAGTCCTCGCCGACCGGACCGCATCCCGCGTCGACATGCTACGAATGCACGCGGCCGACGTCGCGCGAATCCCGGGTCTGGCCGACGCGTTGGCGCGAGGTGACTCACGCGCTGTGCAGCAGCTCATCGAAACGAATCGCGCGCTGCTCGGTGGCGGCGAGGCGCTCGTTGTCGACGCCGCGGGTCATTCCATCGTCGGCCCGTCGGCGAGCGCGGATTGGCTCGACGAGACGCGTCGTGGGAACACCCCGGCCGCCGTCGGTGTGGAACGCGACCGCCACGAGATCATGAGTGTCGCGCTCGCTCCGATTGAGAGCGGCGGACGATGGGCCGGCGCCGTCGGCGTGATCGAGCCGATGGACGAGCGGGCCGCGGATGCACTGGCCCGGCTGACGCGATCCGACATCACCGTCCTCGTCGGCGCCAATGATTCCGTCGCCGTAACGACGCTCGATACCGCGCAGGCTCGCGCGCTCCGCGGGGCCTTCACGACGATGCGCGATTCGGCGCGCGCGCACGACGTCCCGATCAGAGATCGTACGCTGATCGCCGTCGCCGCCCCGCTCGGGCGTTCGTCTCGCGTGATCTTCTCGCGCTCCCGCGACGCCGAGCTTGCCGTCGTGCCGCAACTGCATCGCGTCGCGGGAGTGAGCGCACTCGTTGCGCTTGCCGTGGCACTGCTGCTCGGCGCATGGCTGTCCGCACGCGTGTCGCGCCCGGCGCGCGAGCTTGCCGAGGCGGCGTCGGGGATGGCCCGCGGGTCATTCGACGTGCCGCTTCCGCAGTCGCGCATCGAGGAAATCGCGCGCGTCGCCGCGCAGTTCGCCGACATGCGCGCCGCGCTCGCGCGGCAAATGGCCGAGCTGCGAGAGGCCAACGAAGCGCTCGCCGAGCGGAACGCGCGCCTCGTCACGCTGCAGGCGGACCTGATGCAGCGCGATCGCCTCGCCGCGACGGGTCGACTCGTCGCCAATCTCGCGCACGAGATTCGAAACCCGGTGGCCAACCTTCGCAATTTGCTCGAGCTCATTCGCCGTCGCGCCTCGGGCGATCCACAGGTGGACGACTATGCCGAGTTGGCCATCGACGAGCTTCTTCGCATGCATGAGCTGGCGGAACAAATGCTGGATCTCAACCGACCGCGGGATCCGAAAGCGCAGCGAGCTGACGCGCCGGCGGTTGCGCGTGAAGTGGCCCGTCTCGCCACCGCCGGGGCAGGGCCCGGAGAGCTCGACATCGTCGTCGCCGGCACCGGAACTCGCGCCGCGGGCATAGCACCGGATGCACTCAAGCAAGTGCTCCTCAATCTCGTTCAGAATGCGCGTGAGGCGGTCACCCAAACGGGCGACGGCGTCCCGCGAATTGCGATCGACGTTCGCGACGCCGAGGACGGCATTGTTATCCGCGTCAGCGACAATGGACCCGGAGTTCCGGTGGAACTGAAGACACGGATCTTCGATCCCTTTTTCACGACGAAGAGCGCGGTCGACGGCGTTGGCCTCGGACTCTTCGTCGCCGAAGGTCTGGTGCGCAGCGCGGGTGGCCGGCTCACGCTGGACCAGAGTCAGAACGACGGCGCGACCTTCGTCATCGAGCTGCCCGCCGCGTCTCCCGACTCGGCGGCGTCTCCAGAAACCGCACGCGCCGCCACCGCATGACCGCGGCGCGAA
>DATLPC010000011.1:0-51255 GCA_035535975.1 Gemmatimonadaceae bacterium
AGGAGCGCCGCGAGCGATTCCTGTCGTCGTTTGATGACCGCCAAGTGCAGCGGACGACGGCGGTGGTTCGTCTTGTCCATCGCCCGATTCACTTCGGCCGGCGTCGCCGCGACGATGGACTCGATGGCATCGATGTCACCCATCGTCACGGCAGAGAAGATCGTATGGCGGGCGCCGTGGGCGAGGAGGTACTCGGCGACATCGATGTGCAACGCATATGCGAAACACACCGCCCAGCCGATGACTTCGAGCTCGTGCACGTCGCCCGCGCCGACCGGGTCGGCGCCATGCGCGATCAGCTTACGGACGACGTCGAGCTTCCCGCGCTCAGCGGCGAAGTGCAGCGGAAACGCGTTATCTCCCTCGTCTCGAATGTTCGGGTCGGCGCCGCGCTCGAGCAGGAGATCGATCACCTGCTCGTTCATGCTGTTCATCGCGAAGTGGAGCGCGGTGCGTTCTCCGGTGTGACCGGGCAGTGTGGCGCGAGCGTCGATGATATCGGGATGGTCGTCGAGCACACGTCGGACGCTCGCTTCGTCGCCACGCTCAGCGCCGGCGAGCAATTCTTGAATCGCTTCGTGGCGTGGACCAGTCGCGCCGGCTACTCGGCTGACCGCATCGCGGAGTGCGGTCCATCCGTCGAATCCATGTTCGACGGCGAGCGCGTGCTGGACGTCGCGCAGCGATGGAGTCGCGGGACCGCGCGGGATGACTCGATCGAATCGCGCGCGTGCGGCAGAGTCGCCGGTCTCGATGGCCTTGAGCCACCGCTTTGCTTCCCTCTTGAGGTTCTCGAGGGAGCTCCGAGGCGTGAGTTTCCTGCTCATTGAAGCCTTCCTCCTCGTACGCCTGAAGTCCGCTGAGCACAGGCAGGAGAAAGGGGTGTGGACTAGACCCTTCCCTTCAATTGGGTGGGAGCAGGCTCCCTTGCCGCGGACAGGAGGCGCCCCAGAGCGCGCTGGGTGTAAGGTGGCGTGGGTGGGGCCCAAATTCTAGCCGCCGGGGACACGCTCGCTGGCGCTCGCTGTGTATATCGCTCGCTACGCTCGCTGTGTGTACGCGCGGCCGCCGCCGCGCTGTGAGTAACCGCTGCTGAACAAGAAGCGGCGCCTTTCGGCGCCGCTTAGTTGTTACCCACAGCGAGCGAAGCGAGCATTCTCACAGCGGCGCTAGGCCTACCCACAGCGAGCGCAGCAACGCGTACTCACGACGACCGCGGGCCGTCACGGCTGCGGCGTCGCCTCGCCGGCGAGCTGCGGCCCGCCCGTTCCCACCGAGTTGAGCACGTCGCGCCAGGCGAACTTCTTGCCGCTGCCACGAACGTAGTAGTCCATCCACTCCATCTCGGCGACGGCTTTCAAATACTGATTGCGTACGTCAGGAATGCCGTGCGATTGGCCGGGGTACACCCAGAACTCGTTCGGAACGCCGAGCTTGGAGAGCGCCATGTGCATCTCTTCGCTCTGCGGACGCGGCACGCGCGGATCGCCGTCGACGACGTGGATGAACATCGGCGTCTTCGCGTTCTTCACCGTGGCGATCGGCGACTGCTTCCACCAGTTCTGATATTCGGTCGGCGTCTCCCAGTACATCTTGTCGCCGACGTACCACTGGCGAAGGCGCTGCGTGTCGCTCTGCGACCACATCGAGATCCAGTTGGCGACGCCCGCGCCCGAGCTGATCGCCTTAAACCGGTTCGTGTGCGTCTCGATCCAGTTCGAGTAGTGGCCGCCGGCGCTCCAGCCAAGCGCGCCCATCTGCGTGCTGTCGACCATACCCTTCGCGATGAGGTAGTCGACGCCCGTCATGATATCCTGATAGCCTTTCGTGAAATAGTCGCCGGCGGTTTCCGTCTTGAACTTGTCGCCGTAGTTGGTCGACGCGCGGTAGTTGGGCATGAGCACCATGTAGCCGGCGCCGGCATACACCTGCGAGTTGTAGCCGCCGTTGAAACCGAGTTGATCGGCGGCGGCCGGTCCGCCATGAATCGCGACGATGAGCGGATACTTCTTCCCCGCCTGATAGCCGACGGGCTTGAGGAGCACGCCGCCGACCATCGTGCCGTCCGTCGACTTCCAGGTGATCTCTTCTTCGTCGCCGAGAGCGACGTCGCGCTTCACCCACGCGTTCGGATCGGTGAGCTGCGTCCATTTCGCGCGGTTGCCCACGTCGGCGAGCGACGAGACAACGTACGTCGCCGGCGGCGACTTCGGGTCGGAGTAGTTGATGAGGTATTTGCCGGCCTGTTCGTCGCGTAATACGGAGATCGTGCCCTGCACCTCCGTGAGCTGTTTGGCTTCGCCGGTCTGCGTGCTGACGGCGAAGAACTGTGTGGTCGCGCGTTTGCCGGTGCCGAAGTAGATCGTATCGCTCTTCGCGGACCAGAAGGATCCTTCGGTGCCGTCGCCGCCACCGCCGCCGCGGCCTCCGACGCGCACGTCGAGATCGAGCTTGCCGCCGATCTTCTTCCACTGCGCGTTCGGCTGGTCGACCGGGCGGACGTAGATCTTTTCGTTATGCATGAACTTGAAATCGTCCGGCGCGGCGTAGGCGATCATCTTGCTGTCCGGTGAGAAGCTCACCGAGCCTTCGCTAATGATGTCGTTCTTGCTGAGCCGCTCGACGCCCGCCGTCGCGACGTTGTACAGGTAGATGTCGGCGTAATCGTTCTGTTCGAGATTGCCGCGCTCGTAGCGGCTCTTCGACATTCCGTGGTAGGCGATCCACTTGCCGTCGGGCGAGATCGTCGGGTTCGAGACGCTGTAGTTCGTGTCGGCGACGAGCCGCTTCTCTTGGCGCGTGTCGAGGTCGTAGACCCACAGGCTCTGGAGCGACGACTGCGGCTCGCGCGGGCGCACTGTGAACTGCTTGTCCTGACGCGCGCGATCGTCACGATCGATGGAGTCGGGCGTGACGAAGTAGACCTTCCGTCCATCGGGCGAGAACTGCCAGTTGCCGACGCCCGTGGCGTGACGCGTGAGCTGCGCGGCGCGCGGCGCGTCGTTCCAGAGATCGGCAACGTTGATCGCGAAAAGCTGTTCGTCGCCGGCGCGGCCCGTCGTGTAGACGATCTGCTTTCCGTCCTTGGAGAACTGGAAGTTCGACACGCCTTCGCGCGCGTCGGTCACGCGCTTCGCTTCGCCGCCGTCGAGGTGGAGGACAAAGAGCTGATTTCGCGCGCCGACGCCGCCCGCACCACCGCGTCCACCGCCCCCGCCCCCGGCCGCACCGGCTGCGCCGGCCGCGCCACCGGCTGTCGCGGTCGTCGCGTCGCGATCCGAGAGAAAGGCGATGAAGCTTCCGTCGTGCGACCAGCGCGGGCTCGTCTCGTTTTTGTCTTTCGTGAAGGTGAGCTGCCGCGTCGACGAGAGTCCCTGGTCGACGTTGACCATATAGATGTCGCTCTGCCGCCGCGCCTGATTCCAGTCGGGAGTGCTCAGCGCGTAGAGCATCATGCGCCCGTTCGGGCTGATGTCCTGGCCGGACACCTGGCGCATGTTCTGAGCGTCGAGGAAAGTCATCGGGCGCTGACTTTGAGCGCCGAGTGCTGACGCGATGACGAGGAGTGGAAGGGCGCGGGCGAGGATGGTCATGGGAGCTCCGCTCGGGAGTCGGGACGGCTCCAACATGCACGGGGATACAGACTTACAGCAAGGGGATAGGGGCGCTCTTAGGGCATAGACGGCGCTTTTAACGGGCGCTGGTAAACGGCGCGTTTAGGAGGCGCTCTTAAACCACGCCCGAAGACAGCGCTCAAACCGCGCCTGGAGAGAGCGCTCTAAACCGCGCCTGGAGAGAGCGCTTTTAACCGCGCCTGGAGAGAGCGCTTAAACCGCGCCTGGGGAGAGCGCTTAAACCGCGCCTGGAGAGAGAGCGCTGGTTCCCGGCGGTGTTTGAGCGTGGTTCAGCAGCGCTGTTCACCCGCGCGGTTTAAACGCGACGTTTACCGGCGCCTTCTAAAAGCGCCGCTTTATGCCGTTCGAACTCTCCAGCTTGCCTACCCTTCGGCACCGTATTCGCAGCCATTGGTGACCCGGCCAATGCTCGACATGTCAAGGACCTAACGCGGGACGCCCCAGGCGCGTAGAGAGGGGGATGGGCTGAGGGAGAACAGCCGTTCCGGGTGGCGCCCCCGGCCGGACGGCACCACTATATAGGGATCCCCGCTGGGAGGATCGTCGGCCATGAAGGTGGTGTTTGCAACGACCGCGCTGGTGACAGCGGCGGTTGCATTCAGCGTTGGGACCGCGACTGGTGGTCGGGCACCCCATTTCTTGCCGCGAACGACGTCCAAGTCGCCGGCTCCGCACGTCGCACGTAAGGAATCCCTAAAGCCGCACGCACCCGGGCCGCGGATTCCGACGAGCGTCCTCAATAGCGTCATCGAGACCTACTGCCTCGACTGCCACAGCGAAAAATCGTTGGGCGGCAACCTCTCGCTCGAGCACTACAACGTCGATTCGGCGGCCAGCGACATCGCGACGTCGGAGAAACTCATCCGAAAGCTGCGAGCTCGGATGATGCCGATGCCGGGCACGCCGAAACCGGGTGGTGATACGCTCGAGGTCTTGGCGGCCACGATCGAAGACATCGTCGATAAGGGCTCGAAACCGAATCCGGGCAATCGCCCATTCCAGCGCCTCAACCGCCCGGAATACGAGGCCGCCGTACGCGACCTCGTCGGCGTGCAGATCAACGCCGGCGACTTCCTTCCGCTCGACACGAAGAGCGCCAACTTCGACAACATCGCCGACGTTCAGGCGATCTCGGCGACGCTTCTCGAGTCCTATCTCAATGCCGCGGCGGTCGTGAGCCGCGTCGCCATAGGTGATCGCAGCGCGCCGAATGCGATCCAGCTGTACCGGACATCGCCATTCATCTCGCAGCATCCGTGGGATCACGTCGACGGAGCGCCGTACGGAACGCGCGGCGGCATCGTGACCGTGCATTCATTCCCGGCTGACGCGATGTACGAGTTCAAGATGGACGTCGAAGGCGGAATCGGCACGCGCCTCGAGGACATCGATGTGTCCGTGGACGGCCAACGCGTCGCCCTCCTCCACTACGAGAAGGGGATCAATCCGACCCAGTCGTTCGCCGACAAGCCGCTCGGGGTCGACATCATCAAGAGCGAGCCGATCTTCGTGAAGGCCGGCCAGAAGTCGGTGTCCGTCGCTTTCGTGCGCCGGAACGAAGGGCCGTACGAAGATTTGATTCGCCCGACCGATTGGTCCAAGGCCTCGAACGGCACCGCGAGCGCCGGCACGACGACGCCGCCGGCGATCATGGACGTCGCGGTAATGGGTCCGACCAAGGTGACCGGCATCTCCGAGACGCCGAGCCGCAAGATCGTCTTCTCCTGCCGTCCGGCGTCCAAGGCGGAGGAAAAGCCGTGCGCCGAGCAGATCATCAACCGCCTCGGCACGCGCGCCTACCGGCACACGCTCACGGCGCACGACAAGGAAGCGCTGATGGGCTTTTACACTCGCGGCGCTGCGCAGGGCGGGTTCGAGGAAGGCATTCGCAACGCCCTCCAGGCGATGCTCTCGAGCCCGTACTTCGTGTTCCGGTTCGAGAAAACGCCCGTCGGCATCGCCGATGGAACAGACTACAAGCTCAATGATTTCGAGCTCGCCACGCGCCTCTCGTTCTTCCTTTGGGGCAGCATCCCGGACGACGAGCTGATTCGTCTGGCGAGCGCGAAGCAGCTCTCTCAGCCCAAGACGATGGAGCGCGAGGTGAAGCGCATGCTGGCCGATCCGCGGTCGGAAGCGCTGTCGTCGCGGTTCGCCTACCAGTGGCTGCGCCTGCAGGACCTCGACAAGGTCCGCCCCGACGCGTTCTTCTTCCCCGACTACGACCAGCAGCTCGCCGACGACATGCGGAAGGAGACGCAGCTCTTCTTCAACGACATCGTGTCGCACGACCGCAGCGTCCTGGACGTGTTCAACGCCAACTACACGTTCGTCAACGAGCGGTTGGCGCGGCATTACGACATTCCGAACGTTGCCGGCTCCGACTTCCAGCGCGTCTACTATCCGGACTCGACGCGCCGCGGCATTCTCGGCCAGGGCAGCATCCTCGTGCAGACGTCGCTGGCGAATCGCACGTCTCCCGTGCTGCGCGGCAAGTGGGTGATGGAAGTGCTCCTCAACTCGCCGCCGCCGCCGCCGCCGCCCAACGTACCGACGCTCGACGAGACGCAGGACGGCAAGGACGGCCGTCCGCTCACGACGCGCGAGCGGATGGAGATTCATCGCAAGAACCCGACGTGCAACGCGTGCCACCAGTACATGGATCCGATCGGCCTGTCGCTCGACAACTTCGACGTGACTGGTCAGTGGCGGTGGCGTGAGAACGCCGTGGAGCTCGATACCCGCGGCAACTTGTACGACGGCACGCCGGTCTCGAATCCGCAGCAACTGGTGAATGCGTTGCTCAAGATGCCGACGCCCCTTCTCCGCGCGTTCGCCGGGAATCTCATGGCCTACGCGTTGGGGCGTCGTGTCGAAGACTTCGATCAGCCGGCGATCCGTGCGATCACGGAAAAGGCCGAGGCGAACGGCAACAAGATGTCGGAGTACGTCCTCGGCATCGTGAACAGCGCAGCCTTCCGCAGCAAGCGTGCAGACGTAGCAACCGACGACAGCGGCAAATAGCAGCGAACAACCCAGGTCAGAGGAGACATTCGACCATGCAGATCCTCAGCGGGAAGAGCCTTCCGCGACGTACCTTCCTCCAGGGTATGGGAGCCGTGGTTGCGCTGCCGTATCTCGACGCGATGACGCCGGCGCTCGCCGGGTTGGGCAAGCGCGCCGGATCGGCCGCGGCGACGGACAAGACACGGTTCGTCGCCATCGAGCTGGTGCACGGCGCGGCGGGCTCGAATAACTGGGGCGCATCGAAGAACCTCTGGACGCCGGCGAAGGTCGGGCGCGACTTCGAGCTGATCGCCGAGGGCGCGCTGCCGTCGCTCGAGCCATGGCGGAAGTATCTGACGATCGTCAGCAACACCGACGTTCGCATGGCCGAGGCGTTCGACGCGCCGGAGATCGGCGGCGATCACTTCCGGTCGAGCGCGGTCTTCCTCACCCAGTCGCACCCGAAGCAGACGAACGGCTCCGACCTGTTCGTCGGCGTTTCGGCGGATCAGCTGATCGCGCGAAAGATCTCGGCCGACACGGTGCTTCCGTCGATGCAGCTGTGCATCGAGAATCTCGACCAGGCCGGCGGCTGCTACTACAACTACGCTTGCGCGTACACGGATTCGATTTGCTGGGCGCGACCGGATGAGCCGCTGCCGATGATCCGCAATCCGCGCGTGGCCTTCGATCTCTTGTTCGGCGCCGGAAACAACAACAAGGATCGCGAAGCGCGCCGCAAGCAGAACGCGAGCATCCTCGACTGGATCACGGGCGAAGTGAAGGGCCTGAAGCGCGACCTCGGCGCCGCCGACCGCGAACGCATCGACAAGTATCTCGAGGACGTGCGTGAGCTCGAGCGCCGCATTCAGACGGTCGAGAAGCGCAACTCGAGCGGTGAGCAGCGCGACATTCCCGAAGCGCCGATCGGCGTGCCGGATTCGTTCGAAGAGCACATGAAGCTGATGTTCGATCTTCAGGTGCTGGCGCTGGCGTCGGACACGACGCGCGTCATCGCATTCAAGACCGGCCGCGACGCCTCGAACCGCGCGTATCCGGAGAGTGGAACGAACAAGGGCTTCCACCCCGCGTCGCACCACGGCGGACGTGAAGCGGCGATCCTCGATTTCAACATGATCAACCGCTATCACGTCAGCATGCTTCCGTACTTCCTGGACAAGCTGAAGAACACGATGGACGGTGATAAGGACCTGCTCGAGCAGACGGTGATCGTGTTCGGCTCGCCAATGGGCGATCCGAACCTGCACAACCATCGTCGCTGCCCGCTGCTGCTGCTCGGTCACGGCAACGGGATGCTCGAAGGCAACATGCACCTCAAGGCGCCCGACGGGACGCCGATGGCCAATGTCTTCCTGTCGCTCATGCACAAGTTCGGGCTGAAGAACAACACGTTTGGTGACAGCACGGGCGAGTTCGCGCTCTCGGTCTGATCCTCGAGGGAAAACACGATGAAGGTCACCCACCTGTTCTGCGCGGCGCTCGTGTTGAGCGCCGCGCGGGCGACGGCGCAGGATACGCGCGCCAAGTCTCTCCCGCTTCCGAAGGCTTCGTCTCGCGCACCTGTCGTCGCCGAAGCGGCGATGAGAGGCGACATGGCGGCCGTGCGGAAAGCCATCCAGCAAGGCGCTGATGTGAACGTCGCCCAGGGCGATGGCATGACCGCGCTTCACTGGGCGGCCGAGCATAGCGACTCGGCCATGGCGGAGCTGCTGCTCAAGGCGAAGGCCAACGTGAACGCCACGACCCGCGACGCGGGCTATACTCCGCTTCACCTGGCGAGCCGCAGAGCCAGCGCGGCTGTCGTGCGCGCGCTGCTAAAAGCGGGCGCCGACGCCAAGGCCGTCTCGGCCAGCGGCGGAACCGTGCTGCATCTCGCGGCGCAGGGAGGAAACGGCGACGTCGTGGACGCGCTGATTGAAAAGGGCGCCGATCCGAACGTCCGCGAACCCGAATACGGGCAGACCCCGCTCGTATTCGCCGCCGAGGCAGGACGCGCGGCCGCCGTTACGGAGCTGATCAAGCACGGCGCGGACGTGAAGATGCACACGACGGCATTGAATCTCACGGACCAGACGGCACGCGAGCAGGCCGCCGCGCGCAAGCGACAGGCGGTTCTGTTGTCGTTCCTGCCGGAGAAGGTGCGCGATTCGATTCGCGTCGTGTTCGTGAAGGATTCGACCGCGGCGGCGGCGCAGGCCGCCCAGAACCCCGGCGGCTTCCGTGGGGGTGGTGGAGGCGGCGGTGGTCCGCGAATGAATCTGCCGTACAACATGTTCACGTCGGCACAGTTCCAGGCGGCAATCGACTCCGGTCGCGCGGTGCTGTTGAGTCCGACGCTCGCCAAGGGACCGGTGACGGAAGAAGTCGATACGCTGAACGGCGGGATCGCGGGCTTCCTCGGGTCGGTCGGCGGCATCGGCGGCTTCACCGCGCTCCATCACGCGGTCCGGCAGGGGAATGTCGCAGCGGTTGTCGCGTTGCTCGATGGCGGCGCGGACATCAACGACCAGAGCATCGTCGATCACACGACGCCGCTCGTCATGGCGACGATCAACGGGCAGTTCGACGTCGCGATGAAGCTCATCGAGCGGGGCGCGGATCCGAACATCGCCACGACGCACGGCATGACGGCGCTCTACGGCGCGATCAATACGCAGTGGGCACCGCGGTCTCGTTATCCGCAGCCACAAGCCGTGCAGTACCAGAAGGCGACATACCTCGAAGTGATGGAGGCGCTCCTCAAAGCGCACGCCAACCCGAACGCACGAATCCTTCAGCAGCCGTGGTATTTCGCCTACAACAACTGCGGCAATGCGAACTGCGGCCTGGAGAACATCGAGGGCACGACACCGTTCTGGCGCGCCGCCTACGGCGTTGATGTCGAGGCGATGAAGCTCCTCGTGAAATACGGAGCTGATCCGAACATTCCCTCGCAGCGAATGCAGGTCGCCGATGCTGCTGGCGGTCGCGGTGGCCGCGGGGGTGGAAGGGGTGGTCGCGGCGGTGGTGGTCGCGCCGGCGCACCGGGTGACTCTTCCTCGGCGGCGGGCAGTGCACGCGGTACGGCGTTCGCTGGTGGCGGCGGCGGCCGCGGAGGCGGTGGTCCTCCGCCTCCGCCGGAAATCGCGGCGCTTGCCGCGGTTGCTCCGGTCGGCGCCGGCGTTCTCCCAATCCATTGCGCGGCCGGCGTCGGCTACGGCAACGGCTACGCGGGCAACTCGCACCGTCACGCGCCGGACGGCTGGCTCCCGGCGATGAAGTATCTCGTCGAAGAGCTGCACGCGGACGTGAACGCGCGTGATCCGCAGGGAATGACGCCACTGTTCCACGCGGCGGCGCGCGGCGACAACGAGATGATTCTGTATCTCGTGTCCAAAGGCGCCGACGTGAAGGCTGTCTCGCGGACGGGGCGCACCACGGTCGACATGGCGAACGGCCCGGTCTCGCGCATCACGCCGATTCCTTCGACGATCGCGCTGCTCGAGAAGCTCGGTGCGGTGAACACGCATCGCTGCGCGTCCTGCTGAACCAGTTTACTGAAGTCGCGAATGCCGATCTTCGATTTTGAGTGCAAACAATGCGGGAACCGATTCGAGGCCTTGGTCCTCAAATCGGTTCCCGTTTGTCCTGAGTGTAAGAGTGAGGAGCTCGAGAAGCTCCTGTCACTGCCCGCGGTGAAATCCGAGGCGACGCATGACCTCGCGATGAAGGCCGCCAAGAGACGCGATAAAGCGCAGGGGAAAGAACGGGAGTGGACGCAAAGGCAGTACGAATTGCATCACGATGATTGAGGGGCGGGACTCAGGAAGAGCGGGCCTGACTAAGACCGGGACTAACTAAGACCGGCACTAACAACGGTCGGGACTGACCAGGAACGGAACTGACAAAGACCGGTAACACAGCGCAAACGCAAACGGCGGTGAGAGGAGTGGCCTCTCGCCGCCGTTTGGTTTTCTGCCTTACCCGGTCTTAGTTAGCCCCGGTTCTTGTTAGTCCCGTTGCTCGTCAGTCCCGCTCCTTCTCTTCCGGTTTCGGCTCCCCCGCCAGCATCAGCTGTACATGCTCCTCGGCTTGTTGGAGCCCTCCTTCCCCTTCCTGCGTCGTAACCCTGCCATCCGCATTGGCGTCAAAGCCGGCGACGAGCTGGTTGCCGAGCGAGACGAGCTGATTCATCATCGCGGCGGCGGCTCCCGCTTCGGTAGCGGCTTGGATGCGCTTGGCGATCGCAATCATCGAATCGGCGCGGACGATCGTGTTGCGGGCGCAGGTTGCGATGTGATTCGCGTGCGTCTGCACGTTGACCGACGCGCCCTGAGCCTTGGCGGCGAGATCGATGTGGTTGGCGACGCCGAGCGCGGCTTTCTTGAGACCATAACCGAGGCCCGGTCCCATCGGGACGATCGTGGGATCGAGTGCGTTGATGACGTGACCCGCGTGCAGCTTCATCGCGTCGAGATTGGCCGGATTGCGCGCGCCGAGGGTGGCATGCTGCGACGCGGTTCGCGCTTCGGCCAGCGCCGTTGGCAAGAGACCGTTGTTCATCGGCGTGTCGCCAAACGCGTTGACGACATGTCCGATGTGAGTCCCGACGGGGCCGGCCGGAACTGCGACGACTGCCCGGACTGGGGCGGGCGGAAGCGAGCCTGGCAGCGGCGCGCCGGTGACAGCGACGACGACGCTGTCGAACAAGTGCCGCGCGCCGTTGTCGGTACTGACGACGTAGGTCTTTCGATCGTAGTCCGCCTGCGTCATCCCGGCCTTCTTCAGAATCGAATCGATCTGGAGGCGGAGCTTCTCTCGCAGGGAATTGAGAACCTCCACCTTCTTGTTGCGAACCATCGCGTACTGCGCCTGCATCGAATCACGCGCGGCCGAGATCGCTATGTCCGCTTTCACGTAGGCGACCATCTCGTCTTTGCTCAGCGGCGACGGCGGGGCTGCCTGCTGGTGCGCCGCGTGTGGGTCCTGCGCCGCGGCAAGCGCGGGAATGATTAGACATGCCAGGAAATAGCGTCGCACCTGTCCTCCCCCTCCAAGTCTCAGACTGCGCAATATTGGCTCGCGGCTACGCCGGGTGGAAGTCGTAAGCAAGCTTGATGTTAGATAAACGGCTGCTCGGCCTTCCCTGTTGAGGGTTCGCAGCCGACATTGGAGCGCCTTTTACGTCTGCCTCAACGCCCCCCCCGCGCGGACAGGAACCGCAACCAACGAGGAACTGGCGCATGACGATCTACGACGAGTTGGATCTACTGGACCAGGCGGAAGCCGAGGCCGACGAGCTGGCGGGAGAGCTCGAGCTCTATGGCGTGGGCCGCCGAGAGTTCGTCTTCTTCTCACTCGCCGCCGCTGCCGCGACGACCTTTGGTTTCGGTGCAAAGGCCATCGCTCAGGCGCCCGGCGCGGGTGGAGCGCCGCAGGTCCCGCAAGCGCCGCCGCCACCGTTGGGGAACGGAGAGCCGGTTTCCTGGACCTTCCAGCCCTATCCCGGCGGCACCGGGGCGCTGATGGAAAAACTCGTCCGCGAGCACGGGCCGTCCGTCTTTCAGCGCGCGACGTTCACCGTCGCGCCGTGGACCGGGAAAGTGCCGACCGATCCGGAGGAGATCGCGTTTCTTCCGTCGCATCGCCAGGCTGCGCTGATCAAGGGACGGCACATCACCTCGACGCAGCTCACCAAGATTTACCTCGATCGCATCAAGCGATTTGATCCGACGCTGCTCTGCGCGGTCACCATCATGGAAGAGCAGGCGTTGGGCGAAGCGGCAAAGATGGATGCGGAGCTGAAGAGCGGTAAGTATCGCGGACCGCTCCACGGCATTCCATACGGCGTGAAGGACCTGTTCTCAACGAAAGGCGTGCGCACGACGTGGGGCTCGAAGGACTTCGAGAATCGCGTGATCGACGAAGACGCCGAAGTGGTGAAGCGTCTTCGCGATGCGGGCGCCGTCTTGATGGCGAAGCTATCCACCGGATTATTCGCGCAAGGCGATCAGTGGTATCGCGGGCGCACGAACAACCCGTGGGATTTGCGACGCGGCTCGAGCGGTTCGTCCGCCGGTCCGTCGTCGGCAACCGCGGCGGGATGCGTTTCATTCGGCATCGGGACGGAGACATCCGGTTCAATCGTATCTCCGTCGCGCGAGTGCGGACTGAGCTCTCTGCGTCCGACGTTCGGCCGCGTGAGTCGCACCGGTGGAATGGTGCTCGCCTGGTCACAAGATCGCGTCGGCCCGATCTGCCGCACAATCCAGGACGCGGCCATGGTGTTCAACGCGATTCACGGCGTCGATCCAAAGGACCCCGGCACGGTCACGACGCCCTTCCACTTCGATCCGAATATCAAGCTGGCGTCGGTGCGCATTGCCGCCGACCCAACCGCGCCGAAAGAATTCGTCGACTCGCTCAAGTCGCTTGGCGCGAACATCCGCGAGCTCGCGGCGCGCCCACAGATGGGCGGCGGCGGCGGCGGCGGCCTCGGCGTCGAATCAGCGGCGGCGTTCGACGAATATGTGCTGTGGAAGTCGAAGGAGCTCGGCATCGATCTCGCGACGATTCCTGAGCCACAGCCCGGTCGCGGGGGTGGTGGTGGCGGCGGACGCGGACGAGGGGGTGCGGCTGGTGCGGATTCGGCGGCTGGCGGCGGCGTGCGCGGTGCGGGTGCGCCCGGCGGCGGGGGCGGGGGCGGCGGCGGACGTGGCGACGCGGGAAATCCCACCGGCATGGCCGCCCTCACGCGCTGGACCAACGGCCGCTTCGCCCGCGGCTTCGATTTCGTCAACGCGCAGCGACGTCGCTACATCCTCATCTCTCAGATGGCCGAGTTGCTCAAGGATCTCGACATGTACGTGCCGGGCGCGGGCGGGTTCGACGTCGGCCTACACGCGCAGACCGGACATCCGTGCGCTGTGGTGCCGTACAAGTTCGACTCGCCGCCGGCTGGACGCGGTGGTGGTGGACGCGGCGGCGCGCCAGATACAGCCGGCGGACGCGGCGCTCCGCCGGCCGAGCAGGTGGTGTACAACAAACAGCCGATCTGCGCCGTGCTCGCCGGTAATCTCTACAACGACGACAAGATCCTCTCGGTCGCGCACCAACATCAGACGCATACGGAGTGGCATCTACAGCATCCGAAGCTTGGATGAGCACTAGCTAGAGCCGGCAGGAGTCGGAAAGCGGCGGCCGAACGGTCGCCGCTTTTTTTCCGAAGCAACCGGGCTGAAGCACGGCGCTAGGCCTCACACTTGCCTCGTCTGTCGACAACCACCTCGATGAGAGGCGCTATGAAGGCAATCGTAGTCGCCGCCGCAACGCTCTTCATGCTCGGCGCGCACAACAATCTGTCGGCGCAGGTATTCTGCGCCACTGGTCCTGCGCAAATAGACAGCGCGCGCGACGAAGTTTTTTCCGTCCTCGGAAACGACAGCCAGCTCGCACGCGAGATCAGGCAAGAGCAGCACATCGCAAGCGCCGACGACTTGGGAAAGATGTCGCTCGTGAGAGACCGAGCGATCTGTTCGCGCGTCGCAACGCGGATCGACCATCCGATCCCCGCGGGCGCCGCCGTTGTCGTGTTGCAGGTCGGATCTCTGTACTATGTCCGCGAGCCGGATCAGAAGAAGGGAACCGGCGTCATCACCGACAAGGATTTCAAGGTCGTGGCGCGCCTTGGCGCCGCGGTCGACGCGGTGACGCAGAGCGGACGTCGTCCGCCCGAGCGCTGATTCGGATCTAGAAAGTGAGCGCGCGTAGGAACGCGATGTTCTTGCGCGCGCTGTCCATTTCGTCGGCCGGCGTTTCCTGCTCGACGTAGCAAGGCTTGTCGCCGAGGTTCGACACTTCGGCGAAAAAGCGCTTGAAGTCGAACGAGCCCGTTCCGAGCTCGGTGTCGCGCGAACGGTCGGCGACCACGTCCTTGACGTGGAAGCTCCCATAGCGATCGCGATAGCGCTTGAAGTACGACATCGGGTCGCCGCCGCCCAAGAGCATGTTGCCGACGTCGAGCTGAAGCCGGACGACGCTCGGATCCAGTCGCTCGACGAACGCGTCGTACGGCACGACGCCGCCGACCGCTTTCATATGATCGGGCTCATTGTGGAAGCCGAGCGAGACACCGGCGCTCTTAGCCACCGCGCCCGCGACGTTGAACTTGTCGGCCCACGCTTTCCATTCGTCGATCGACAACTTGGTTTCGTTGGGCAGGCTTGGCACGAACAGGAAGCGATGGCCGAGCAGCCGCGCGTCGTCGAGCCGCGTGCTCCACGCGTCGCCGACGATGATCTCGGGCGCGATGTGCGCGGAAGGCGCGCGCAGTCCTTCCTTGTCGAGCGTGGCGCGTACTTGCCGCGGCGTACGACCGAAGTTGTTGAACGACCAGAGCAGCTCGACGTCGGCATAGCCGAGCGATCGCACGGCGGCGAGCGTACGCTCCGGATCGGCGCGCATCGCTTTGCGGACGGCGTACAACTCGAGTCCGACGCGCTCGAGCTTATTGCTCTCGAGTCCTCGGGGGCGCGGCACGAGAGCGAGCGCGCCCGCGCCGGCACCGAGTGTTTGAATGAAGCGGCGGCGTTCCATGGGAGGAGCTCAGACCTTTTTCGCCGCGGGCGAAGCGGGCGTTCCAGGAGTTCCAGAGGGTGGCGCCTTCACCGCGCCGTCGGCCGCAATCTCGCCGCCCGGGGCAAGTGGACGCACCTGTCGCATCAACTCCGAGATCTTCTTTCCCGTCAGCGATTCGATGAGCGCGGGAACTTGCGCGACCATCGTTGCCATGTCGGCCGTGATCTTGTTCACGCCGGCGCCGCCGTCGCCACCCGTCGAGACGACGGTGATCTTGTCGACCTTCCCGAGCGGCTCGGCGAGCGCGCGAACGACATCCGGGAGACCGGCGAGCAGCTTGTCGAGAACCGCCGCCTCGTTGTACTCGAGGTATGCACTCGCCTTGAGCTGCATCGCCGCCGCCTCGCTCTGGCCTTTCGAGCGAATGATCTCGGCCTCGGCGGTTCCTTTGAGTCGAATGACTTCAGCCGCCGCGGCGCCTTCCGTCTTCTGTGCCTCGGCACGACCCGCCGCCTCGAGCGAGAGGCGCTGCTTCTCCGCCTCGGCGAGCGTTTCAATACGCTTCTTCTCGGCCTCCGCCTGCTTGAGGATCGTCGCGGCAAGCTCGCGTTCCTTTCGTTGAATTTCTGCTTCCTGAACTTTGATCTCGCCCTCCTTCCGCACGCGATCGACGTTCACCGCTTCGGCGACGACCTGTTGCTGCATGATGTTGGTCTGAATCTCATAGGCCTTGTCCGCGGCGGCTTGCTGCTTCTTCGCCTCCGCCTCGAACGCCGCCTTCTTCACAGCGAGGTCCTTCTGCGCCTCCGCCTGCTTCGCCAACGACTGCGTCTCGGCGAGCACGCGTTCTTGGTCCGCCACCGCGCGCGCCACCGCCGCCTCGCGCATGTAGCCGGACTGCTTCATCGCCGTGTTGCGCTCGGCTTCGGAGGCGGCGATATCCGCCTCAGACTTGATGCGCGCGATGTCCGGGCGGCCCATGTTTTCGATGTACTGATTCTTGTCGCGTACTTCTTTGATCGTGAACGAGACGACCTCGAGACCCATCTTCGCGACGTCTTCCGCGACGTTGGCCCGCATCCGATCGGCGACCATTTCCGGCTGCTTCACGATCTGCTCGACCGTGAGCTGGCCGATGATGCCGCGCAGATGGCCTTCCATCACGAGACGAATGAGCGACTCGCGTTCGGGTGGCGTCTTGGTGAGGAATTGCTCGGCGGCGGTGCGGATCGATTCCGGATCGTTCTTGATCTTGAGCTGCGCGACCGCTTCGACGGTGACGGCGACGCCCTGATTGGTGTAGAGATCCTGTTGCGGCGCGACGTCGAACGACATGAGCTCGAGGGAGAGCTCCTGTGCGCTGTGAATCAGCGGCAACACGATTTGCGCGCCACCATGGACGATGTGCGTTCCGCCGAGTCCGTAACGGATCAACGCTTGGTTCGGCCCAACTTTGCGAAGCATGCGGGCAAAGGTCGCAAAGAGAATGACGACCACCGCCACGGCAAGACCGCTCATGATCACGACAGGCTGCTGGATGAGGTTTTCCACGGGCTGCTCCTTTTGGGTACGACTACTTCACCGCGCCGTCGTCGGACGGCAGTTGGTTCGCCGCGGCGAACTTCGACCATCGGTCGACGTACGCGATGCCCTTCTCGACTCTGAGGATCACGACCTCGGTGCCGCGCTCGAGGTGCTCGCCGGTCTCGGCGCGCGCGCCGTCGGAGTGGCGCGTCCCACCGAGCGTGTACACGATCTCGCCCGTCCCGCCGGGGTGAATCGTGCTCGTGACCCTGGCGACGATTCCGCTCAACTGAAAGTCTTCGGGCGCGAGCACCGTGAGCCGCGGATTGATGAACTTCGCAAGGAAGACGAAGACAAGCCCGCCGCCGATCAGCCCCACCAAGCTCGCGATCGCGGTGATCGACAGCGCCGCGAAACCGGAATAGCGGGTCAGTAGGTAGCCGGCGCCACCGAACCAAGTGAGAAACGCCGCTATCGTGCCCGCGTTGAACGGTGAGGCGTGACCCTGGTTATGACCGCCGACGTGAACGTGGCCGTGGAAACCCGGGAAATGCAGATCATGTCCGCCGCTGAACGCGCCGAGTAGACCGCTGATGACGGTGAACAACAATCCGAACGTGAAACAACCAAGAAACAGCGAGCTCACCGGGAGCGGCTCTGAGACCGAATGTGGGGGGGGGACCGGGGCCGACGGATGCCGCGAATATCGTACGTCGGGGCCCGCGCCGCGGCAACTACGCTGAGACCATGGCGCGTCGGTACTGGGTCGGCGTGACGCCGAACTCGGCGCGAAACGACTTGTTGAAGTTCGAAACATCTCCGAAGCCGGACGAGAGCGCGACGTCGATCACTTTCGTGGAATCGGTCTCCAGCCTCACCGCCGCGCGACGGAGACGGGCGCGCAGCAATAGTTGGTGGGGCGTCGCGCCCGTGAGCTGCTCGAAGGTGCGCAAGTAAGCGAAGGGACTCAGCCGAGCCGCGGCGGCCAAGCTATCGAGGCTGGCGTCGCTCGAAGGATCGAGCTCGATCGCGCGGACTTGCTCGGTAATACGTCGTACCACCGCGCTTGGAGGCGCGGCGTGTCGCACCGTGCGACCAGTATCGAACGACAGCGCCGTCACGGCGACGCGAACGGCGAGCTCATTCCAAGCGGCTCGATCGGGCTGAGAAAGGGCGATAGCAGTTCGCGCCACAGCGCGTGACAACGCTCTCGCCGGCGGAAGACGCGAGGCCCCGAAGCGCGGTTGAACATTGCGACCTGCTAGCTCGGCCGCGATGCGCTCGATGTATTCGGTGGAATAGTGAAACGCGACGCACCGGTCACCACTCGCGTACTCGTGGTCGCATTCGTAGCCGTCGCCAGGGTTGCCGAGGAGAAAAGCCCCGGCCGACATGACGTGGCGGCCGTCGCGCGAGCGGTGTTGGAACGTGCCCGACAATACGACGCCGATCGACTGCTGCCGATGCACTTCCTCGAAGGCGCGGTCGCCCGGCCCGCACGTGCACACGACATCCGACACCGACCATCCGCTGCCTCGCGCCAGCGACTCCGCCGCCGCTCTGCCCGCCGCGCCACGCAGCTCGCGATCGCGGACCGCCGCCGCCGTGCCGGCTGCAATTGTTGCCAAGACGTCGGCACGGGCGTGCATTAACATGCTGGAAATTTAACGTCCGAGGCACACGTGACTAGCGTAGCAATGAAGACAAGCATCCCGACGAACATGGATTCGAGCGTTCTCTCACGACTGCTCGACGAGGGATACGGACCGGGTGCATGGCATGGCGCCGATCTGCGGGCGGCAGTCGCCGACATATCGGACACCACGGCTTTTTGGCGTCCCGGGCCCAGCCGGCACAACATCGCCGAAGTCGTGCTGCACCATGCTTTTTGCGCGCACTCGGTGATCGGTCAGCTCACGGGGAAGAAGCCTGGACCGTTCGTCGTCGAAGGGAGCGATTGGTTCGAGCTTACCGGGAGCTCGCTCACCTGGGAGGCGGTTCGCGCGACGCTCGACGCGACGCAGCAGCGGCTGGCGGGCGTCGTTGGGGACATCGGTTCCGGCGCCCTTACCTCGCCCCTCGACGGACGCGAACAGTTCGACCTGGTGTTGGGCGTCGCATGCCATGCGATCTACCACGCCGGGCAGATCCAGCTGATCAAGGTGATGGCGGCCGGAGCGTAGCGAAGACCCACATTTGCCTCGGCCGTTACCGGTGGATACCATTGCGACTCTTACCCGAACTCCCGGAGTCGTCATGGATCGCCGCTCATTCGTCCGTGTATCCGCCGGTGCGGCCGGCACCCTCGCCATCGGTCCGTCGCTCGCCCACGCGGGGCTGAGCGCGACGCCACTCGACAGCGTCCTCACGACGCCGCAAAGCGCGCCGCCAATTACCGACGACGAGCGCCGCGCGCGCATCGAGAAGGCGCGCCGGTTGATGAGCGAGAACGGGATCGCCGCCATGTTCCTCGAGGGCGGCTCGAGCATGTTCTACTACACTGGCGTCCGTTGGGGGAATAGCGAGCGGACGTTCGGCGTGGTCATTCCGGCCAAGGGCGAGCTCGCGTGGGTCACCCCGGGGTTCGAGGAGCAGCGCGCCCGCGAGCTGATCAAGTTCTCGAATGACGTTCGTGTCTGGCAGGAAGATGAAAGCCCTTATGAGGTGATCGCCGGCATCCTGCGCGACCGCGGCGCGGCGAATGGCAAGGTCGGTTTCGAGGAGCGCGTTCGCTTCTTCATCTTCGACGGCGTGCGGCAGCGTCTTTCCAGCGCGCAGTACGTGAGCGCGACTCCGGTCACGGCCGGCTGCCGTATGATCAAGTCGCCCGCCGAGATCGCGCTGATGCAGCGCGCGAACGACATCACGCTTCAGGCGATTGCCGACGGTTTCAAGACGATGAAGGAAGGGATGACGAATCAGGAGCTCGGCGCCAACGTCGCCGCGGCGACGCGCAAGCTCGGCGGCACGAGCGACGGCGCGCTGGTCATCTTCGGGAAGTACACGGCGTTCCCCCATGGCAGCGTACAGCCGCAGAAGCTCCGCGACGGCGATGTCGTGCTGATCGACGCCGGCTGCACCGTCGAGGGCTACACGTCCGACATCACGCGCACGACGGTCTTCGGCAAACCGACACAGCGGATGCGCGACGTGTGGGAGACGGAGAAGAAAGCGCAGAACGCCGCGTTCGCCGCGGCGAAAGTTGGCGCGACCTGCGAGTCAGTCGATGCCGCCGCGCGCAAAGTGATCACGGACGCGGGATTCGGACCGGGCTACAAGACCCCAGGTCTCCCACATCGCACCGGTCACGGCATCGGCTTAGACGGCCATGAGTGGACGAACTTCGTGAAGGGAAACACGACGAAGATCCAACCCGGCATGTGCTTCAGCGATGAGCCGACGATCGTGATCTACGGCGAGTTCGGCATTCGCCTCGAGGATTGTCTGCATGTGACGGAGGCGGGGCCGCGGTTTTTCAGCAAGCAAAGCGAGGCCATTGAATTGCCCGTATAGGGCTGTGTCGCGCACTAATCGGGCGTGATGAGGTGTCAGGCTGATTGAGGTCTCAGGTCCCTGGTCTCAGGTCTCAGGTGAAGCTGCGCCAGCGCGGTTACACCTGAGACCTCAGACCTGGGACCCGAGACCTAGATTCTCGGACCCCGCGAGTCACGCGATTACTGCGCAGCGAATCATGCCGGTCACCGGATACCGACCAGTCTCGCGTACGTACTGTCGATCCGCCGGACATATCCCAGCGTCTCCGAATACCGCCACCGTTGAACGGTCGGCGCGATCAGTTCGATGCTCGACCACGCTGGGAGACTTCCCTTCGACTTCGCGACGGCGAACGCGCGGTTGATTGTTCCTTCGCCGGCGTTATAGCTCGCGAACATGAAGTGGTGGCGTTCGTCGTCGGGAATCGTATTGAGCCACAGATTCCACAAATATCGGTCGTGCATGATGCCCGCGGCGATGTTCCATTCGGGCTGATCGATCGGGCCGAACTCGGGCCGCCGTGACGCAATCTCCTGATACGTCGAGGGCATGAGCTGCATGACGCCGCGCGCGCCGACCCAGCTCGTCGCATTCGGCTTGAGCCCACTTTCCGCGAAGCCCTGCGCCTTGAAGTAGCGCCAATCGAATGCGGGGCCGAAATATCGCTTCGTGTATTTGCGAAACGCGGGGTCGTAGCGCTCGCTCACCTTCTTCGCCGCGCGCGCCGTCGCGGCGCGCTCGAAGACGTCGGTGGCCTTGGCGAGCGTGCCGCGTGCCGTCGAGTCCTGCGCACGCGCGCTCGACGTCGACAGCAAGATCGCGACACCGACAACAGCGAGTCGCATCATCAGCTGATGGCGCGCCCCACGATCAGCGCGATGGAGATGAACAGCGCGGCGATGAAGATCGCGACCGCGATGTTGCCGCGTTTCAGCTCCGCGGGAAAATCCACCTCGGGCGTGAGCCGGTCGATGATCCGGTAGCTCACGTACATCAGCACGACGCCGAGAGAGGCGTAGACGAGATTCAGGACAAGAATCGAGAGCTGCACCGACGATCACCTCGGAAGGGGAGGTCGAGCCGTCCATCGAACATGACGTGTGGCGGGCTCGGCGGGTTTCGCCGTATTGTAGGTGGCAATGATCCGCTTGTCACGACTGGTTTTCGCCGCCTTGGTCGCCGCTGCGGCATCGCGGACCCCCGCACAGTGTCCGAGCTCCGGCCAGCGCACCGCGGTGGCCGCGCTCTCGTTGGCGTACACGGCGAACGCGATCGACGGCGCCCGCCTCGCGATTCGTGACAACCTCTACGAGGAGCCGTTCGGGATTCGGAGCGGTATTTCGGTATCGCGCGACTTCTACTTCGGCGGTGGAACCGCCCTCTCGCCGGGGCTCCCTTTTCTCGTCGCTCAGGCCGCCATCACGGGAACGCTCGCCGGACCGGCGCCGACGGCGCGCAAGAGCGTGGATTTGCTCGCGATCTTCGGCGCCGCGTACACGATCGGCCAGTTGGGCGAGCCGCTCGCCCTCCACACACTGGCCCACCCTCGCTCGTCGGGCGCGCGGCGACTGCGGGTCGTCGTCGGAAACATCGTGCTGCCGGCGGCGATGGCGATCGTCGCCTACAAGGCCTGCCGCTGACGTCACGGCGGCGCGTCGGGGTATAAGATTCTCCGAATGAGCCGTGTCTTCCTGCTGTCGCCCGCGCGATGCGACGGCAAGCGCGCGAAAATGTTATTGAATCCCGCCGCGACGTTCGAGCTCGCGCGGCGTGTCCGCGCGCCGGAGGGAGCGCCGATCGGCGAGGTGTTCAGCTTCCTGAGCGGCCTCTACTTCCGCGGCAAGCTCGCCTACGCGACCGCGTTCGGCGTGCCGGCCGCTGGATTCGTGATCACGACGGATCGCGGGCTGGTGAGGCCGGAGACGCCCATCACTCGAGACGATCTATTAGCGTTTTCAAATGTCGACTTGGCGACGGCGGGCGAGCGCTACGTCGCGCCTCTCAGAAGGCATGCCGAGGAGCTTGCGGCTCGGATCGGCGACGAAGCGCTGGTGGTCCTTCTTGGCAGCATCGCGACCGGAAAGTATTGCGACACGCTCACCGCGGTGTTCGGCCGTCGCCTCGTCTTCCCATCGACCTTCGTCGGGCGCGGCGACATGAGCCGCGGTGGCCTGTTGCTGCGCCACGCGCGCGCCGGGAACGAGCTCGAATACGAGCCCGTCGTCGGAGCCGTGCGCCATGGCAAGCGGCCGCCCAAGCTCGAGCGGCTGCGGGGCTAGGTCGCCGAGTCGCCGAGTCGCCGACCTCAATGCATCGGCGGCTTGATGCGTTTGCCCCACGTCGGCGGCGGCGGCTCCTTCGTGGCGCGATCAACCGGATGCGCCTGAAGCTGCTTCATCGCCTCCTCGACCGCCTTCTCGAGCTGCGGATCGTGGCCGCCGATCACTTCCTTGGGCGTGTTCTCGACATCGATGTCCGGCGCGACGCCTTCATTCTCCACCGCCCATTTGCCGTCGCGCGCGAAGAAGCCGCCGCGCGGCGCGATCGCTGAACCGCCGTCGACGAACGGCGGCGTGTCGGCTGTGTGCACGAGGCCGCCCCAGGTCCGCTTACCGACGAGCGTGCCGATCTTGCGATACCGGAACATGTACGGCATGAGATCGCCGCCCGATCCGGCCATTTCATTGATGATCATCACCTTCGGTCCCCAGATGCCCGCCGCCGGACTGGTGAACGGCATGCGGTCGCCGGCCACGTTGTTGAAGTAGCCGTCGAAGTCGCGCTGGAGTACGTCGATGATGTAGTCGGCCGCTTGTCCGCCGCCGTTGTATCGCTCGTCGATCACGGCGCCCTTCTTGTCCTGCTGCGCGAAGTAGTAGCGGTTGAAGCTCGTGTAGCCGGGGCCACCGGTATTCGGCAGATACACATACGCGAGCTGGCCGTGGGAGAGCGAGTCGACGATGCGCCTGTTGTTCTCGACCCACGCGCGCGTGCGAAGATTCTGTTCGGTCGCGACGGGAACCACCGTGACGTGTCGCGCGCCGTCCGTCACCGGGGTGGCGTTTACCACGAGCGCCGTCTGCTTGTTCGCCGTGCCGTCGAGCAGACGATAGATGTTGTCGGGCGCTTTCAACTCCTGCCCATTGATTGCCAGGACGTAATCGCCGACGCGCACGTCCACGCCCGGCGCCGCGAGCGGGGCGCGCAGGTCGGGATTCCAATTCTCCTCATCGTAGATCTTCGTGATACGATAACGTCCATTCTCGATCGCGAAGTCGGCGCCGAGTAGGCCGCCAGGCACGGCGGCGGGGACGTCGGGCATGTCGCCGCCGCGCACGTACGAGTGTCCGATCGAGATCTCGGCGCCCATCATGTCGACGAGATAGTTCAAATCGGCGCGGTGGTTCACGAACGGCAGGAACTGCGAGTACATCTGCTTGATCTTCGGCCAGTCGGCGCCGTGCTCGTTCGTGACGTACAGGTAGTCACGCTGATTGCGCCAGGCTTCCTCGAAGATCTGCTTGAACTCCGCCTTGGGATCGACGTAGGCGCGGAGATCGGCGTTGAGTCGTCCCTGGCCGGCTTGCGGCGGATTGCGATCGGCGTCGACGAGGAAGAGTCCCGGGCCGCCGCCGGCTCCGGCGGCGCCACCGCGGCCGCGTCCACCACCGCCACCGGCCCCACCAGCGCGATACACGAGCTTGTGCCCGTCCGCGCTGACGTCGTAGTCCGACGCCCCCGTCACGAACTGGGCGTCGCGTCGATCGCGCAGTGAGTACCGGTGCAGCGTCGATCCGCCGCCCGCACCACCACGTCCGCCGCCGCCGGCCGACTCGAGGAAGTAGACCATGCCGGCCACACCCGACTTCAAGCTCGAGTACTGGCGCTCGGGAATTCCGGGAACGGTCAGAATGCGGTGCTGTAGTCCGTCAAAGTCGATCTGCACGTTCGGCATCGCCGGTCGCGGCGGCGCGGGTCGTTCGACCGCTCCGCCACCGGCGCTGTCGCCCGCTGCCGCGGCACCGCCGCCACGGCCACCGCGTCCGCCACCGCCGAAACCGCCGGCCGCCGGCGCCGCGCCTTCTTCGTCGCTTTCCGGAAGGAACGGCGACGGATCGGTCTTGCGCAGGACGACCGCGTAGAGACCGAAATTTTCGATGTGGTCGTTATTCGTCATGTCGAGCCACTGCGAGCGCAGACCGAAGTCGGTCGACGCCAGGAACCAGAGATACTTCCCGCTCGCGTCCCATGCCGGCGAGATGGCGTCAGAGAGACCGTCGGTCACCTGCTTGGTGACGCCGGTCTCGACGTTCACGACTTCGATCGCCTTGTAGAGCGAATTGAGATGCTTCGCGTAGGCAATCCATTTTCCATCGGGAGACCACGAAGGACTCATCGTGCGCGTTGGCACCATCCACGGATCGCTGCCGACGATCTTCGCTTGTCCCGTCGCCACGTCCACGACCCACAGTTTGAGGTTCGTGTCGTGGAACATGATCCGCTTGCCGTCGGGCGACCACGCGGCGGTGTAGAAGTGGCCCTTTGCCGGGATCTTGATCTCGCGCGGCGGCGTGAGGCCGTCGGCTGCTTCGATGTACAACGCGTACTCGCCCGAGCGATCGCTGAAATACGAGAGCGACTTTCCGTCCGGCGACCAAGCGGGCTCGCGCTCCGCCGACGCGCTCGAGTTCGTGAGATTGCGTACGTCACCACGCTCGGCCGGAATCGTGAAGATCTCGCCGCGCGCCTCGACGGCGATGCGCTTGCCGGTTGGCGAGAGCGTCAGGTTCGACATGTTGGCAGTGACGTCCTTCCACTGCGCCATCATCCACGGGAAGTCGCCCGCGGCGGTGATGTTCATGACGTGGTCTTTTCCGCCCTTCTCCATCAGATGGATGTCGCCCGCCTGCTCGAACACGATCGCGCTGCCGTCCGACGCGGCGTCGAGCGCCTTGACGTCGAAGTCGGAAAATGACGTGAGCTGCGTCAGCTTCTTTGTTTTCGAATCGTAGCTCCAGACGTTCGCTACGCCGTCGCGGTCGGAGATGAAATCGACGACCTCGTTGCCGACCCACACCGGATCCATGTTCTTGGACTCGGGATTGTTCGGCGCGAAGTGCGCGGATCCGCGCGGCGCGCCGGCCTGCGCGACGACAAGATCGGTCGCTGTGCCGTTCGGCGTGGTCTCGAGATCGTAGGACTTGAGATCGACGATCCAGATCGGGCGATTCTGTCCACCACGATAGTTGCGGCGCTCTTCGTCCCACGAGTTGTTCATGCGGTAGGCCACGTGGCGACCGTCGGGCGAGATCTTGCCTTGGTAGGCGCGCGGCAGCGCCATCGGCTGCTCGACGCCACCTTCCACCGGCACCGTCCAGAAGCGCGGCGCCGCGGTCGGCGCGGACGTCGCACGCGCCGAAGCGAAGACGACCGATTTGCCGTCGGGTGTCCACCCTTGAACGACATCGGCACCGGGATGCCAAGTCAGACGCTTTGGCTCACCGCCCTCGGCGGGAATGACGTAGACGTCGACGTTGCCGGCGTACTGCGCGCTGAACGCGATGAGCTTTCCGTCGGGTGAGAACTTCGGGTTCTCCGTCGTTCCCTGGAAGCTGGTCAGCCGGCGCGCGAGCCCGCCGTTGCGATCAACCGTCCAGACGTTGTTCGCGTAAGCGAACGCGATCTGGGTTTTACTGACGGTCGGTGATCGCAGCATGCGTGTTTGCGCGGCGCCGACAGCGAGTGGAGCGACACCCAGCGTCGCGGCAAATACACGCTGGAGAGTGTGAGAGCGGCGTGACATCTAGACGGTCCGGGGATAAGGGTCGGGACTATTCTGTCCCCCGGCACTCACGGATCGCTAGGGCCGCTACGTCAAGCGACGTATGGGGGCGTGTCGGGAGCGCTTGTATCGATACTCACCCTCCTCCAGCGAGCCCACCAATGACGACGATGCGTTGGCAGCAACCGAATTCCGACCTCGAGGCCCACCGGAAGCTCACCGGCACATTGCTCACAGCGATGGCCCTCATTTCCGCGGCGGCCTGCGCACCTCCGTTTTCCGAGTTGCAGAGCGCCAGACTGGTTGGTGTTGGTCACCGGGAGGTGACCGCCGGTTACAACACGGTGAATGCAGGCTATGCGGGACAAAGCGCGCACGTGCAGAACGAAGTCAGCGCACAAGCTGCGTTCGGTGTCGCCGCCAACACGGACATTCGCGCGCGTTATGATCACATTGCCACCGCGGACGGCTCGTTCCACGCGCTCTCCGCCGGCCCCAAGTTCGGGCTCGTGAAGGACGCCGTCTCACTCTACCTCCCGGTGGGGATTGGCTGGGGAGGCGAAGTGGAGTCAGCGCGGACCCTGGTTCTCAACCCGACGCTGCTCGCTACCGGGCGGTTCGACCAGCACGCCGAGGTGACGGGCTCAATGAAGTACTACTGGTGGATGCACAACACCAACGAGCCGAAGCTGTTCGCGTGGAATCTCGGGCTTGGCCTGAGCTCTGATCTCGACCGCTGGGCGCTTCGGCCGGAGGTAGGCCTGCTCCGCGACGTCAAGGATTCGGGCCATAACGCTCAGTTCTCCCTCGGGCTGACGATTCGTCGGTAGCATCTGCAGCGGTCGACCCTCTAGCCAGGCGGCGGCCTGGCCGATAGCATCCGCGTCGGCGCGGCCCCCCCACCCACCCGCCCGCCGACTCGGACTAACGCGAGCGCCGATGCCGATCGAGAACGTTTCTGATACTGCCCGATGGGTCGCCGTGTATCGGGCGATGGAAAGTGAGCGCCGGGACGCGATTTTCCGCGATCCGTTCGCGCGGCGGCTTGCCGGCGCGAAGGGCCAGGAGATCGTCGACACAATGCGTCGCGGAAAGCAAGCCGCGTGGGCGATGATCGTTCGCACGGCTGTTTTCGACGAGATCATTCTCGATCGAGTAGCAGCGGGTGTCGACTGTGTGTTGAATCTGGCGGCCGGACTCGACGCACGCGCCTGGCGGATGTCGTCCCTTCCGCCGACGCTGCGCTGGATCGACGTCGACCTGCCCGGAATTCTCGATTATAAGATCGAGACGCTGCGCGACGAGAAGCCGGTCGTGCGGTATGAAGCCGTGCGACTCGATCTCACCGATGCGGCCCGGCGACGCGCGCTGTTCGCGCAGGTGGGGAGCGAGTCCTCGCGCGTGCTCGTGCTGAGCGAAGGCTTGTTGATCTATCTCACACCGGACGACGTCGCGGGCCTCGCACGCGACCTGCACGCCCCGCAAAGCTTCCGCTGGTGGGTGATCGATCTGGCCAGCCCGACACTGCTCAAGTGGATGTCGCGCAGTTGGGGCAAAGGCGTGGAGGCCGGCAACGCGCCGTTCCGTTTCGCGCCAGAGGAGAGCACGAAATTCTTCGAGCCCTGCGGTTGGCGCGAAGAACAATTTCGATCGTCGTGGCTCGAGGCGAAGCGATTGAATCGCCAGATGCCGTTGGCTTGGCTCTGGTCACTCCTCGGGAAGCTCCGCTCCAAGCAGACGCAGGAAGGTTTCAAACGCTTTTCCGGAATCGTGCTGTTGCAGCGCACCTAATCACATCCGACACGAGGATATCGATGTATTCAGCGATGCTGCTCTTCCGTCTGTTGCACATTTTCTTCGGCGTGTTGTGGGTCGGCGGTGTGGTGATGATTGCGTTGTTCATTCAGCCTACCGTCCAAGCAATCGGTCCGGCCGGCGGCCAGTTCATGGGCCATCTGCTCACCAAGACGCGCATCGCCGCCTACTTCCCCGCCGTGGCCGGACTCAACGTGGTCGCCGGTCTCTTTCTCTTCTGGCGCAACACGACCTCCGGCGGTCACTGGGCGGCCACGCGCTCGGGCATGACGATCAGCGTCGGCGCGCTGGCGGCGATCGTCGCGTTCCTCGTCGGCGGCGTGATGATCGGCAAATCCATGGGCGAGATTGCGAAGATCCTCCATGCGAGCGGCGGACCGCCCCAGGGTGAGGCCGCGACCCGGTTGGCCGCGTGTCAGGCGCGGATTCAGTCCGGCACCAAGATCGTGCTGCCATTGCTGATCATTGCCGTGATCACCATGGCGATTGGTCGCTACGTGTAGGGCTGCAATCCGCGGCGAGCACGTGTCATGCTGAGCGAAGGGAAGGACCCGCTATCGTCGACGCCTCGGGATGACAGCAACTTCTTGCGTCTGGAGCTTTGACAATGCTGAACTCACGAATCGTCGGTCTGCTGCTCTGCGTCGTGTCGACGCGAGTGGTTGGCAGCCAGGAGACCCCAACCGAGCGCGATGCCGCCCGGGATGTCGTACGAAAACTCGACTCGGTCGAGCGCTCGCTCGATCTGCCGGCGCTCATCGCCAAGCTCACCGGGCCGAATGCGGCGCGCGATCAGGTGGTGGCGCGCGCCAAGCAGCTCATGGATACCGAGCTTCTGGCCATGGGCGACGACATCACGCGGCATCCGGAGATCGGCTTCGAGGAAAAGCGGTCGGTGCAAGTCCTCACCGACTATCTCAAGAAGCATGACTTCACCGTGCAGATGGGGACGCCCGGTCTTCCGACCGCATTCGTCGCCCGCTACGCGAAGAGCAGGGGCGCGCCGAACCTCGGTGTGATCGTCGAATACGACGCGCTGCGCGGGACAAAGGGCGCGTTCCACGGCGACCAGCACAGCACACAGGGGCCGATCGGCATCGCGGCCGCGGTCGCGATGGCGGAGTATCTGTCGCGCACGAATGCGCCTGGCACCGTGATCGTCTACGGCGCGCCGGGCGAAGAGATGATGCCGCCGAATGCCAAGACGGTGATGCACGAATCGAAGGTGTTCGACGGCGCCGACATTCTCATTCGCAGCCACGCGACGAGTGCCACCAGCCGTCCAGCGCCCGGTTTCGGCACGTGCTGTATGAACATCGACGGCACGAAGTACACCTTTACCGGCGCACCGGCGCACCAGCTCACGGCGTGGAACGGACGCAACGCGCTCACCGCGGTCATCCATCTCTTCAACAACATCGACGCCATTCGCAGCAACATTCGACCGGAAGCGCGCGTCCAGGGCGTGATCACCGAAGGCGGCGCCGCCCCGAATGTCGTTCCCGATCGTACGGCCGCCGATTTCTACATCCGCTACCCCGACGAGGTGTATCTCGCGCAACTCACAGAAATGATCGACAACGCCGCGCGGGCCGCGGCCCTCGCGACCGGGACCAAGGTCAAGATCGACCACTACGGCAAGGATCGCGACGGCATCAGCGTCGGCTCGCTCGACGAGCTCGCGTTCGCTTACGAAAAGAAATACGGCGCGACCGGTGTTTTACCGGAGCCCGGCAAGCCGCAGGGCTACGAAGAGACGGGAAGCGTCTCGAGCGCAATTCCCGGGGTCGGCTTCAGCGCAAAGAGCTCGAACGCGCCAAATCACACGTACGAGATGGAACAGGACGCGCTGGGCCCGGTCGGACATCAGGGCTTCACCGTCGATGCGCAAGCGATGGCCGCCCTGCTGTTCGACTTCGCGACGCAGGCCGAGTATCGGGCGATGGTCAAGCGCGAATTCCAGACGATCAAATCGCTGCACGAGGAATACCTCGCCGCGTTACGCAAGGTTTACGTCGTGCCGAAGGTCGTCGAACCATAGGCGGGGACGCGTCGCCCCGGAACAGGCACGCCTCGGCCCACACCGGATGCATCGCGGGCAGGTCCTCGGTATCGTTCCGAGGACATGCCCACGCGCGTCAGCACTGCGTTCTTGGCGGTTTTGATCGCCGTGGTTTCGCCGCGCCTGGCAAATCACGGCGCGGCACTCGCGCAGAATCTGACCGGTCGCGTCTCTGACTCGCTGAGCGGTCAGACGCTGTCCGGCGCTGTCGTGATCTTGCTCGATGCGAAAGGCGCCGCGCTCCTTCGTCGAGTCACGGATGAACTCGGGCGTTATCGCTTCGACCCGCCTCGTGAGGCTGCCCGAATTGAGGTTCGGCGAATTGGCTTTCGTCCCGCGAGGGCGAACGTCTCGCCTCGACGTCGAACACGATGGCGCGGCCGCCCGGTGGGAATTCACCACCTCCGATCGCGGCCGGCACGTCTACGCCAATCGTCTCGTGTTGCCGCCACAGAAACACTGACCGGCGAGCGAATGGTCATCGTGAGGAGCGGAAACGGAGAAGGATGACGACTCCTACGCCGGCGCGCCCGCTCCCGTTGGCTCGATTATGGCCGACTCGCGCTCGCCCTTCGGACGGAACAACAGAGCGAAGAGGACGAACACGACGAATGCACCGGTCGCCGGCACCATCCAGATCGCGTGCCAGTCGTGCGTCACCTGGGAGCCGTTGACCGTCGCGTATTGGTTTACCACGCGTCCCGACACCGCCGCGCCGACGAGGTAGCCGACGCCGTTCGTCACGAAGTTGATGAACCCCTGTGCCGCCGCGCGAACCTTCTCGCCGGCACGCTGGTCGGTGTAGATCTGGCCGCTCACAAAGAAGAAGTCGTAGCAGACGCCGTGGAGCAGGATCCCCGCGTAGAGCAGCCACATTCCCGAACCGATGTTGCCCGCCCCGAACGCGAAGTAGCGCAGCGACCACGCGAGCATGCCGACGAGCATGATCACCTTGATCCCGAATCGCCGGAGGACGAACGGCAAAAGCAGCATGAAGCCGATCTCCGACATCTGGCCGAACGTCTGGATGAACGCCGGCTCAGGCGCCTTGATCTCATTCAGGAACAGGTTGGTAAACGTGTAATAGAACTGGAGCGGAATGCAGAGCAGGAAGGAACCGAGGACGAAGATCAGGAAATCGCGATTACGAAGGAGACTCAGCGCGTCGAGTCCGATCGCGTCGCGTGCGCTGAATGGCTGCCCCGCGGCTTTCGGCGGTGTGTGTGGTAAAACGAACGAATACAAGCCGAGAACAACCGACGCCCCCGCCGCGATGCGCATCGGTGTGGCCAGTGCGTCGGCGTGCAATACTTTGCCGACGAGGATGCCGGCGACAATCCACCCGATCGTGCCGAGCACGCGAATGATCGGGAAGTCGCGCGCCGGATCCTGCACGTTGTGGAAGGAGATCGAGTTCGTCAGCGAGAGCGTCGGCATGTAGCAGAGCGCGTACACGAGGAGCAGCGGATAGAACGTGCTCCAGCTTTCCTGCTGTGCGACGAACCACATCACGACGCCGCCCAGAATGTGCAGCAGCGCGAGCAGCTTCTCGCTCGCGAAGAAACGGTCGGCGACTATCCCGAGAAAGAATGGTGTCACGATCGCCGCGATCGCCATCGCGCCGTACGCCGCGCCGATCTGCTGATCGCTGAAGTGACGCGTCTGCCCGAGATACGTTCCCATCGTCACGAACCACACGCCCCACACGAAGTACTGCAGGAACATCATCGTCGACAGCCGCGTACGCACCGCGCTCATGGCAGCTCCCTGATGCGGATGTTGCGAATCGCCAACGCGCCGTTGTGATCGCCCTGGATCGCGATGTGGCCCTTCTTCGCCAAGCCGTAGTTCGGCCAATCCTTGAACTTGCTCGCCGCGACCTTCGCCTTCCAATCAGGACTCCACAATTCGTACTCCACTACCTTCTGGCCGTTGAGCCAGTGCTCGACGTGCGCGCCGTTGACGACGATGCGCGTCGTATTCCATTCGTCGGCCGGCTTGACGACGCCTGCCGGCGGTGCGTACAGCCCGTAAGCCGACGCCGCGGACGTGAGGCGATTCTTGCCGTCGGGGGCGTTCGCGTCGTCGAGCAACTGGTATTCCGGCCCAGTCCAGTAGATGTGGTCGTATTCCTCCGTACCGCGGTAGAAGATGCCGGCATTTCCCTCTTTGGCCAGCTTCCATTCCAGCTCGAGCTCGAAGTTGCCGAACTCGTCGCGCGACACGATATCCCTCGTGCCGCGCGTCTTGCTGATCATGCCGTCAGCGAACGTCCACCCGTTGGGGACAGAATCCGACTTGTATCCACGCCAAGAGGACACGGTGGCCAGGCTGCGCCACTGGCTCGCTGTCTGCGCGACGTTCGGGGCGGTTCGCACTGAGGACCCCACTCCAGCCGAATGACAGGCCGCGACGACGACCGCGGCGAAGACGAGGCGTTTGCGCATCAGATCGCCCATCCTGACCGATACTCCCGTGTGAGGTACTGGTTGGCGTCCGGCGCATTGGTGATTTCCATCTTTTCGCCGTCGTAGAGGATTTTCTTGCCCTGCCCCGCGCGCAGCGCCACTACGCCGAGCAGCATCGTCTCCGTGAGCTGCGCCGCGTACTCGATTGGCGAGCTCGCCGTCGCTTCGCCCTTGATCGCTTTGGCGAAATTCTGCTCGTGGCTCCAGGTGATGCGCGGCATAGACTTCGGCACCTGATTCGCGGCCGGTTGCAGCGACTCCGGATAGACGCGCGGATTTGCGCCGTACGTATCGTTGATCAGAATTCCCTTCTCGCCGATGAAAATCACGCCACCCTCTGATTTCAGCACGGCGTCGGGACCGGTGTCGGGCAGCACGTCCGGGCGAGGCGGGAAGAGTCCACCGTCGAACCAGGTGAGTTTCACCGGCGGCTGATTACCGCGCGCTCCGAATTGGTAGTGCACCGTGGACGCGAGCGGATACGAGACCGGTTTGCTTCGGTTGCGACGCGCCGGTGAACCCTCAGGCGCGTTCGGATCGCCGGCAATCGTCATCGTTCCGAACGGCGACGATGTCGCTTCGATGCTCGTCGGATACGTGAGTCCGAGGGCCCAGAACGGATGATCGATCAGGTGCGCGCCCATGTCGCCGAGCGCTCCCATGCCGAAGTCGACCCAACCGCGCCAGTTGAACGGGTGGTAGATCGGGTGATAGGGAATGTCTTCGGCGACCGGTCCGAGATAGAGATCCCAGCGCAGATCGGGCGGCGGCGCGGCCTCGCCCGACGCCATCGCGCGCGCCAGCGTGCCGTTCACGATGTTCTGTCCCCACGCCGAGGCGAAGCCGTTCAGCGTGCCCGGTGCCGGCATCGCCACCGTTGCCCCCGGGCGCGGCACGAACTGCGGCCAATATCCGGCAGGACGATTCGTCCAGACGTGCACCTCGCGCACCGGCCCGATCACGCCGGCGGCGATCCATTCATTGATCTGTCGCGCGCCTTCGGTCGAGTGGCCCTGGTTGCCCATCTGCGTGACGAGCTTCTTGTTCGCCAGCGCGGTCTTTCGCAGCACGCGCGCCTCGTGCACCGACCAGGTCAGCGGCTTCTGGACGTACACGTGCTTCCCCAGGTCCATCGCCGCTTTCGCCGCGACCGCGTGGACGTGATCGGGCGTCGCGACCACGACGGCGTCGATGCCCTTCTCCTTCTGGAGCATCTCCCGGAAGTCGGTGTACTTCGCCGCCTTCTCGTATTGCGCCTGGAGCCGCTGCGCCTCCGGGCTCACCGTGTTATCGCGCCGCGGCCGAAGGTGGTCCTCCATCTTTTTGTGCGCGAACGCCTGATCGACGTCGCACACCGCGACGAGTTGCTCCGTTCCGGCCAATGCCGCGCCGTTCACCGAGCCCTGCCCGCCGAATCCGATCACCGCGAAGTTCACGGTGTCACTCGGCGCTTGATATCCGACGCCGCCGAGCACGTGGCGCGGCACGATCATCGGGATATGCGGTGCGATGAAGGCGCCCACCGCAACTTTGCCCGCGTCGGACACGAAGTCCCGGCGGGTGATCGACTTGTCATCCTTATTCGTCATTTCCGGCCCCAGTGCAGGCGTCGAGGGTGCGAAGAGCTCTTAGCCCATAGTAATGCACGATTTACCGCCGGGCCGAAAGGTCCGGCGGTTACGCTCCGCCGCTGATGCCCGGTGCGGGAAGCAGCATGGCCGTCCGGGCGAAGCCGTACGTCACGAATCGCATCGACCATCCCCGTCGACACGGGAATTCAGGGCTACGGGCGGAACGGACGCGCGAAGATGCTGTCGTAGGTGGCGAGCGCCGTTTTCGGACGCAGCTCGGTATCGACCAGCCCGAGCTGCGCGAACACTCCAAGGCTCGCCTGTTGTTGCGCCGGATACTGCGAGACGTCGAGGTCCGTGTAGCTCAGTTGGAACATCGCGATTGCGGCGGCGGAATCGAGCAGGCGCTCCTGGCGTCTCAAGTATCTCGCTTGTTTTGTCAGCGACGACTGAATCGTTCCCGCCGAACCCGATGTCCAGCCGCCCTCCACGACCATGACGGGTAGTTTCCGACCATTCGACAAGCGGGCGTAATAGTCGAGCGGTACTTGGTCGGGATCGGGGAAAATGAAATACGGATATGACGAGATCGCGACGGCCTGCATGAAGGGAAAGTCGTGGAAATCCGTCTCGATTCCGCGATACGACGCCGGCGGCGGGCCCCACGCGATATCCGCCTGCACGCTCACGTAGAGCGGCGGCGCGTTGACGCTCGCTCGCTTCACCGCGGCGGCGCCGTCGTTCGCCATTTGGACGAGCGCGCCATACACCGCCGCCGGCGCTTGCTCTCGAATGAGGTTGGTCTCGGCCGCCAGTCCCAAATAGTCGGGATGGATGATCGTCGACAGCGCGACCAGGTAATCGCGATACACTTGCTGAACAGCGGGCTCCTTGATGCTGCGGCCAAGGGCGACCAGCTCGGGTGCCTCCGCCGCACGATTCAACCCGTCGGTGACATCGAGCGTGATGACGAGAAAGAGACCCTTCGCTCGATAGTAGTTGGCGAGCGGCAGGTCGACGGTGTTCACGTACGTCGTCCCCGACGTGCCCGTGAGCAACGCGCGATAGGGAACGCTGATGTGCATGATCGCCGCGTCGGCACGCCGCGTCCACGCATCGATCGTCGCCAGCGCCGACTCCTGCGTGGCTTTCGGAGGAATCGCCGAGAAGCCCAGGCGGAAGGGGCGGGCGGGCAAATTCGGATTGGTCGGCAACGTCGGGGATTTTGAATCGCCCTTGTCGCACGCCACGAGCGCCAGCGCGATGGCGCTCACGAACCGCGCTCTCCGATGGACGGTCAGCACGCTCACGCCGACCTCCGTGGTTAGAGAACTATCGCGTCACCGCGGGTTTCCACTCGCCGCGCGCCACGGCCGGCACGAACTTCTCCAGCCCCCGCGGAGGAAAGTCGAGCGTCTTACCCTGTTCGGCGCTTTGATAGGCCGTCATGAGCATCTTCACAACTTCCAGCCCGTCGTCGAACGTGAGCTTCGGCTGTTCTTTGCCGAGGAACACGCGGACGAAGTGCCGGTCCTCGGCTTCGTACCCATACGCCGCGGCTTCGTTCGCCACGACCGGCATCAGGCCCATTTCGGCGTTCTGTTTCTCGACGAGGTCCTCGCCGGACTTTCCCCGCACTTCCCGTGAGAAGAAGAGTTTGAGCCCACTATCGAGCGTGTTCCACGACATCGAGTACTCGGGCCCCAACAGCTCGGCCGACAGACGCAACCCCGCGCCGACGAAGCTCCACGACGTGGACGCTTCGCCGATCACGATGTGACCATCGTCCGTCTCGAACTCGATCGTCGTGCTCGCGAAGTCTTCGGCCGGCGCGCGGGCGTAGTCGACTTCTTTGCCGTACGTCTTCGCCAATCGCTTCGCGTATTCCGGCCGCGTCCACTTCAGGCTCGCGATATGTGCCGTGATTCGCGCGGGACGCACGGTGGAGAGCGGCGCGCCCGGTTTTGTGAGGAGATGCCGAACGACGAGCGCCGAGTGACACATCATGTCGTTCAACACGCCGCCGCCTTGGAGATCGCCGCGCCAGAACCACGGCATGTGCGGTCCGCTGTGCTCCTCCGCCGCGCGGGCGAGATACGGACGGCCGGTCGTCGCCGCGCCGCGCGCCCAGAGGAGCTCTTTCCCCGTTTCGACTTGTGGCGCGAAGACTTGGTTCTCGAGATAACCGTGCGCGATTCCCGCTTTCGCCACGAGATCCCTGACTTTCTTCGCCTCCGCGACATTGCGAGCCAGCGGCTTTTCACACGCGATGCCGGCGAGCGTGCCCTTTCCGCTCTCGATCGCGTGAACGATCTCCTCGACGTTCTCGATGCGCGCGTGATTGGGCCCGGTCAGCCAGATCGCGTCGATCGCCGGGTCGGCCACCATCTCGGTGATCGACGCATATGGCTTCGCCGCGCCCACATCGAGGTCGCGCGCGAGCTGCGCCGCGGACGCCGCGTTCTTTTTGTTCGGGCTCCACACGCCGACCACGTCGGCGTCGCGCACCGCACGAAAGGCCTGGATATGAAAGCGAGCATTGAAACCGCTCCCGACGAACGCGACGCCGAGTCGCCGCATTTCCGATGACTGCTGTCCGTTCTTCGAGCTCATCGCTCCTGTGGGCTGACTCTCGTTTGCATGACATCGTAGCTCACGCCGAGTTTCTCGAGCGCGGCGGGCGGACATCCGTCGTAGCCGGGGTTGAACACGTTTCCTTGGTACTTCAGATCCTGAAAGCCGATCGCGCTGGAGAAGAAGCCCGACGCCGTCATGTCTCTGAGGCGGTTGAAGAACGCGACGCCATGGCTCATCTCGGGCTTCGCCTTCGCCGGATACGCGATGTCATCGAGGATTTGCCGGCGCTGCGCGTCCGTCGCATTCGCGAACGTCTTGCTGAACCGTTTCTGCGACTCGGTGTCGATCCAGGCGAGGCCGCCCTGCATCGCCACCTGAGTCGCCGGATTCGCGTCCTTCTCGGCGAGCAGAAACTCGATGTACTCGGGGACCTTCGCGTCCGTCGCGCTGCCCGAGTGCTCGTCGCGCGGAATGATGTAGTCGACGAGCACGCGCAGCGTCTGCCGCTCGTGTGTATTGAAAAATTTGGGAGTTGCCGCAGCGCCTGCGGTCGCAGCCGGCCCAGATGGAATTTGCGACGTCACAGCCGGCGTCAGTGGTTTTGGCTGCTGCGCGGTCGCCGTGCCCAGCGCCGCCGCGACCGGCACGGTGCCGAGCACTTGAAGCGCCCGCCGCCGCGTTATTCCGGCTGGCGCCGTTTCCTCCCCGCCGTCGCCCGTCGCCTGTCGCTCGTCGCCCAAATCGCTCATAGCGCCCCCGCCTGTTTTTGCTTCGCGATGTAATCGCTGGTCCGCCAACTGAGCGCGAGGATCGTCCACGTCGGGTTCTTGTCGGCTTGCGAGACGAACGGGCTGCCATCGGCGACGAAGAGATTCTTCACGTCGTGCGCCTGGCAGTTTCCGTTCACGACCGACGTCTTGGGATCGGCGCCCATGCGCGCCCCGCCCAGCTCGTGGATGATCGTGCCGCCGGCGGCGAGACCGTAGTTCTGCTCCTTCGTCGGCATCGGCGAGCTTGGTGTCCCGCCCATCGCCACGATCAGCGAGCGGAAGGTCTCCTGCATGTGCTTCGCCTGGTTGTACTCGTAGTCGGTGAACTTCCAGTGGAAGCGGAGGACCGGGATGCCGAACTTGTCGACGACGGTCGGGTCCAGCTCGCAGTATGAGTTCTCATTGGGGATCATTTCCCCTCTTCCATCGAAGCCGATCGACGCGCCGTAATACTTGCGGTAATCCGCCTTGAGCTGTTTGCCGTATCCACCGCCGTTTCGCCGCTGAATGCCGCCGCCGAAACCCGAGCCCGGCATCCCCGCGCCGCCGTACACCTCGATGTGATAGCCGCGTGGGAAGTCGAGCTTCTTGTTGTCGAGCCACCACGGCATGTACACGTGCATCCCGCCGACACCGTCGTGGTTGTGCGGGATGTGATCCTCGAGCGCCGGGATGTGTCCGGAGACGCCGGCGCCCGTCGTGTCTGTGAGATACTTGCCGACGACGCCGCTCGAGTTGGCGAGTCCATTGGGGAAGCGCGACGACTTGGAGTTGAGCAGAAGCCGCGCGGTTTCCATCGCGCTCGCCGCGACCACGATGATCTTCGCCCGCACGTGCTGGTCGCTACCCGTGTTCTTGTCGATGTACGAGACGCCGTTCGCCAGGCCGTCGTTGCCGACCGTTACCTCGCGCGCCATCGCGTTCGTGAGCAGCGTGAGCTTCCCGGTCGCCAGCGCCGGCGCGATCAACACGTCGCCGCTCGAGAAATTCGCCTTCACCTGGCAGCCGCGGTTGCACTGGCCACAGTAATGGCACGCCTGACGACCCGGCAGCGGCTTGGTGATGATCGACAGCCGCGCCGGGATGCAGGTGATGTTCAACTTGTCCGACGCCTTCTTCACCAACAGCTCGTGGCAACGCGGCTTCGGTGGCGGCATGAAGATGCCATCCGGAGCGTTTCTCAATCCTTCGTTGGAGCCGTATAACCCAATGAAGCGGTCGACGTTGTCGTAGTACGGCTTCACGTCTTCGTATGTGATCGGCCAATCGTCGCCGAGGCCGTCGAGGCTCTTGCGCATGAAGTCGTCGGGGCCGAAACGCAGCGAGATGCGTCCCCAGTGATTCGTGCGTCCGCCGAGCATCCGGGCGCGCCACCAGCTGAATTGCGTGCCCGGTGCGCGCGTGTACGGCTCGCCGTCGATCTCCCAGCCACCGTCGCAGGCGTCGAATTCGCCGAACGGCCGGCCGTGGATGGCCGCGCCGCGATGCGGCGTCGCGTAGTTCGGCACCATCATCTTCGTGTCCTTCGACGCGAACCACCGCGGGCCCGCCTCGAGCATCACCACGCGCGCACCGGCCTTGGTCAAGACGTAGGCGGCCATCCCGCCCCCGGCGCCCGAGCCGATGATGCACACGTCGTATTCAGGTCGTTGCATGAGCCATCAGGTAGAGTTTGTTGTCCAGTCGCCGAGCCGCCGAGTCGCCGAGTCGCCGAGTCGCCGAGTCGCCCTAGAATTCCAACTGTGAGAGATACTTGAAGCTCGCCATGGCACTCGCCATCGAATCCGTTGGATCATCCCGCTCGACAAAGTAGTTCTCGATTCCCTTTGCGTGCGACAGAACGGCTTTGAAGTCGATCGTGCCTGATCCCACGTCCGCCATCTTGTGATCCGGCGCGCCCATCGAGTCCTTGAGGTGGAGCATCTTGAACCGCCCAGGATATTTGCCGAGCAAGTCCACCGGATTCCCCGCGCCGTTCACCACCCAATACACGTCCATCTGATAGCTCACGAGCGCCGGATCCGTCTCGCGCATCAGAATGTCGATCGGTAGCTCGTCGCCCGCTTTGCGGAAAACGTCGTTGTGGTTGTGGAAGGCGAACTTGAATCCCGCATCGTTCACTCTCTTCGCCGCGGCATTGAAGCGAGCGGCGATCTGCTTCCAATCGTCGACCGTTGTTCGTGGTCCGCGCGGCAGCGACGGCACCGTGATCCACCGATGACCCACCACCTTGGCATCGGCGAACGTCGCGTCCGCCTCGGTCTCGATCTTCGGGAGATCGATGTGCGCCGACGGCGCCGTGAGTCCGTTCTGGTCGAGCATCGCGCGGACGTCGGCCGCGGTGTGGCCTTGATACCCGGCGAACTCGACCTCCTTGTACCCGATCTTGGCGAGCTGAGCGAGCGTGCCTGCTAAATCCTTGGCAGTCAGGCTCCGCACCGTGTAAAGCTCCATCCCGATTCGCTGCAGCTTCGCGGCGCGTGGCGACGGTGTCGCGCCAAGGAGGCGCGGTGTCCGAACGGCAACCGCGGCTAGCGCGAGATTGGAGAGGAAGGTGCGACGGTCCTGGCTCATTCCGGGCCTCTGTCAGCGTGAGCCGTAACATGGGGTAATGCCCCACACCCTGTAAATCCTTTGCGTCTCGAGGCTCTGTCGTCGCCGTGGTCGCACGTTATGTTGTCGCGACGTGCACCCGCGAACGATGACGCCCATCCGCGTTTGTCAGTTGATTGCCGTACTCTCGTTGGGCGTCGCCGCCGCGCGAGCGCAGACCCCCGGTGGTATATCGGTGATTCCCCGGCCGGAATCCCTCGCCGCCCGGCCGGGCTGGTTCAAGCTCACGCCGCGCACCGTGATCTGGACCGATCGGAGCGACTCGGCCGTCGCGGTCCGCTTTGCGCGAAGCATCGCACCTGCACTCGGCTTCCAACCGCGCGTCGCCATCGGCTCGTCGACGGCCGGCAACCGCATCGTTTTCCGACGCGCTTCTCAGCGCGACACGACACTCGGGAAAGAGGGATACAAACTCGAGGTCCGGTCCAGCGTCGTAACCATCACCTCCTCGACGCCCGCCGGCGCGTATTACGCGACGCAGACGCTCCGCCAGCTCTTTCCACCGCAAATCTTCCGCGACGCCGCGTACGACGGCACCGAGTGGCGCGCGCCCGCCGTTTCGATCGTTGACCGCCCGCGCTTTCAGTGGCGCGGCATGCACCTCGATGTCGCGCGGCACTTCATGCCCAAGGAGTTCGTGAAGAAGTACATCGACCTCCTCGCGCTCCACAAAATGAACACTTTCCACTGGCATCTCACCGATGACCAGGGCTGGCGTCTCGAGATCAAGAAGTATCCGCGGCTCACGGAAATCGGTGCCTGGCGCGACAGTACGATCGTCGGCCACCAGGTGCGCGACACGACCAAAGCGCCGTTCGACAAGAAGCGGCACGGCGGCTTCTACACACAGGAAGATGTTCGCGAGATCGTCGCCTACGCCGCGGATCGGTTCGTCACGATCGTTCCCGAGATCGAGATGCCCGGCCATTCGCAGGCTACCATCGCCGCGTATCCCGCGCTCGGCAATCTCGGCGACACGATCAAGCCGTGGACGATGTGGGGCGTCAGCGACTACATCCTCAATCCATCGGATACGACCATCCACTTCATGCAGGACGTGCTGATCGAAGTGATGGCGCTCTTCCCCGGACAGTACGTCCACATCGGCGGCGACGAAGCGGCGAAACCGCAGTGGAAAGCGAGCCCGCGCGCACAGGCGAAGATTCGCGAGCTCGGTATCGCGCCCGATGACCCGGCCGACACGCGTCATCCTTATCGCGCCGAGGACGAGCTCCAGAGCTGGTTCATCAAGCAGATGGACGCGTTTCTTACCCAGCACGGCAGACGCTTGGTGGGTTGGGACGAGATCCTCGACGGCGGTCTCGCTCCCAACGCGGTGGTGATGTCCTGGCGCGGCACCGCCGGCGGGATCGCCGCGGCACGCGCGAATCACGACGTCGTCATGACGCCCGGAAGCCACACCTACTTCGACCATTATCAGGCGAAGCCGGACTCCGAGCCCCTCGCCATCGGCGGCTTCCTGCCGATCGACACCGTCTATTCGTACGAGCCCGTTCCTGCCGGCCTCGAGCCGGAGTTCGCGTCGCACATCCTCGGCGCGCAAGCGCAGGTGTGGACCGAATACATCGACGGCCCGAAGAGCGTCGAGTACATGGCCTTTCCGCGCGCCGCGGCGCTCGCCGAAGCGCTGTGGACGTCGCGCGACCGTCGCGACTTCCGCGATTTCTCGAGTCGCCTGCCGCGCCATCTCCAACGCCTCGACGCGCTCGACGTCAACTACCGTCGTCCCAAAGACGAGCTCTGGCCGATCGGGACGTTCTCGATCCTCGCTTACGATCCAGCCACCGGTGAGTGGGGCGGCGCCGTGCAGTCGCGCGTCTTCTCCGTCGGCAACGGCGTGCTCTGGGCCGAAGCCGGCGTCGGCGTTGCCGCGACGCAAGCAATCGTCGACGTCAGCTACGGCGCGCAAGCGCTCGAGCTGCTGCGCACCGGGATGGACGCCGAGAAAGTGGTGAAGACGATCTGGGAGCGCGATCCCGATCCGCGACCGCAAGACTGGACGAAGCAGGGGCGCCAGTTCGCCGTCGTCGACGCGAAGGGCAATGTCTACGCCTACACCGGCCCGAAGGCGACGGAGTGGGCCGGTAACAAATCGTGCTCGGCGCCGAACACGCACTGCACGGCGCAAGGAAACATTCTCGCCGGCCCCGCCGTCGTCGACAGCATGGTTGCGTACTTCGAGCGCACTCCCGGTCACCTCGCATATCGATTGCTCGCCGCGCTCGAGGGCGGACAATCGGCGGGCGGCGACAAACGCGGCCAAGAATCGGCGGCCATGGTAATCGTGAAGAAGAATGGCGGCGTCTGGCTGCACAACGACACCGTGCTTCGTTTGCAGGTCGACGACAGTCCCGAACCGATCAAAGAGCTTCGTCGCCTTGTCGAGAAGGCGGCCTCGGTGCGCCAAATCCCGCGCGCGCCGTAGACAACACGGCGCCCGCCGCGACCCGGGCGCCGATGTCGGCATGTTGGTCGCGACCATCTCATCAAGGAGTTGTAGTCGTGAGAAGGAATCTCGTATCTCGCTCGAGCGCGCTCCGCGCCGTGTCGGGCGCCGTCATGCTCGTCGCCGTCGCGTCCGCTCCGGCAATTGCCCAGCGGAGCATGGGCGGCAACGGCCTGGATGATCACATGGTTCGTGTCGGCTTCGGCGGAGGCGTGAGCGTGCCCGTCTCCGATGCGAAGGATGCGTTCAAGGACGGTGTGAACGGCACGGGGTTCGTGCTCGTTCACATCCTCGGCGGATTGCCCGCGCTTCGCTTCGCCTTCAGCTACGACCGGTACAAGCTGAAGCAGGTCGGCGGGCTAATACCCGCGCCCGGCGACGACGAAGTTGGACACAGCCAGATCCTCGGTGGCACCGCCGGAATCAAGCTCCATCTCCTACCCGGCCCGGTGCGGCCGTTCGTGATGGCGGGCCTCGGCGCGTTCAACGTCAAGGACGTCATCGACGCCGCCAATTCGTCCGCGTCCGGCTCCGCGTCGAAGACGAATTTCGGCGTCGACGGCGGCGGCGGCGTGGAGATCAAGCTCGGACGCCTCTCGGCCTTCGCCGAGGCGAAGATTCAGAACGTGTACAGCAAGACCACCGGCGTGATCTCGCGCAGTTCGATCCAGACGGTGCCGGTCACGTTCGGATTGTTGTTCTAAGCCTCTGCTGTCATCCTGAGGAGTGCGGCGACGAAGGACCTACTGTCTCGGGCTATTTACCAGACAGAGACAGTGGGTCCTTCGCGCAGGTCCTTCAGGGCACGACCGTGCGGGGTCGCTTCTTCATCAGCGCTTCGATCTCCGCGATCTCACGCGGCGCCGAGCTGATGCGCTCGAGCCCACGCTCCGTGATCACGTAGTCGTCTTCGATCCGCACGCCGGTGTTCTCGTACTTCGCCACCATCGGCTTCACCTTCGCGATGAACGCGCGGTTCTTCGGCGTATCGGGCAGCGCGTCCAGCATGCGGGTGCTGATGTAGATCCCCGGCTCGATCGTGAATGCGTCGCCGATCTTGAACGTGCGATCGCCAAACGAGAATTGTGCCGGATCATGCACGGCGAGCCCGAGCCCGTGGCTGATGCCGTGAATCATCCAGAAGTTCGCCTGCCGGCAGGCCATAGGTGCACGGTCGCAGTTTGCCTGCCAGGGCGGATCGAACGTCGCCGTCTCGCTCTCGACGAGGCCAAGCGCCGCAAGACCCTTCGTGCGCACGACGACCGACGAATCCTGCGCTGCCGACGCAAGCATTCCCGGCTTCGAGTTTCGTTCAGCCGCCGCCTGGGCGTCGCGCACCAGCTGATAGATCGCGCGCTGCTCCTTCGTGAACGTGCCGCTCACCGGAATCGTCCGCGTGATGTCGGCCGCATAGCCCTCGTATTCCGCCGCTGCATCCATCACCACGACGTCGCCGGGCTTCGTGACCCCGCGGTCCTTCATGTAATGCAGTTGCGTCCCGTTCAACCCCGAGCCGACGATCGACCCGTACGCCGGGCGCGATCCGCCGAGCCTTGTGAAGTTGTACTCGAGCACCGCCTGGAGCTCGTACTCGTGCGATGGCAGCGGCGCGAGCAGGGCCGCACGATGGCCTTCCGAGCTGATCTCCGCCGCGCGGCGCAGCAGCGCGAGCTCGCCGGCGCTCTTTCTCGCGCGCAGCTCGTCGACGGCGGACTGCGCGCTGCTCACCGCGAGACCGGGATGACGCGACGCGAGTGCGCGCACGAACACGCGCCCGCGCGTCAGCGAATCAGCCCGTGAAAAATCGGCGTCCTCAAAATCGTCGATCGTGTGGAACGGCAGTCCAGCGGCCGCCAACGAGTCCGTCACCGCCGCGAGCGACGAGAACGATCGCGCATTGAGATTGTGAATGCGCCGAATCGCCGCCGAATCGGGACGCCACCCGTAGTAGAACGCCGACCGTGGCTCCGCCGGCGTGATGAAAAGCGTCGTCGTGCCCTTGCCGCCGCGCACGACCATGACCATCGCCGCGTCGGGCTCGTCAAAATTCGTGAGGTAGTGAAACGCCGGCAGTTGATGGAAGGTGCCGAAGTCGGTGACCGGCGTCCGACCGCCAAACGCGATCACCACGCCGCTGTCGATCCGCCGCGCCAGCGAGTCACGTCGGGCGGCGAATTCACTTTCCGGTATCTGCCCGGCCAACGACGAGGCCGCGACGAGAACGAGCGCCAACGAGCGCACAGCGATCATGGGGTGGTTTTTCCCGATTCGGGGAGAAGGACGAATCGCGCGTAGTTCGCGGTGTTGAAGTACTTCTTCACCGCGTCCTGAATCTGCGTCCCCGTCAGCCCGGCGACCATCCTATCGTACGCGGCGAGCAGTCCGGATACATCCTCGCCCGCCTGGTCGCGCCCGACGATGTTCGCCGCCCAATACCCATTCTGTTTGACCTCGACCTCGCGTGACCGGGTGAGTTGCTCCTTCACCTTGTTCACGTCGGCTTGCGTCGGACCATTCTTCTTCAGGGAATCGATCGTCGCGAAAACGCTCTTCGTCAGCTTCTCGACGTTGTCCGGCGATGAATTGAACTGAACGTTGATCGAGTACTCCTGCCGCGGCGTGCGCGTGCACGAGCCCCCCGCGCTCGGACTGTACGCGCCGCCGAGTTGCTCGCGAAGCGTTTCGTTCAGCCGAATCTGGACCAGCTCCATCATCGCGCGGATCGCGAATCGGTTTTCCGGCGCGTACTCGCAAGCGCCGGTGAACTCGATGATCGTGTTCGCCTTCGGCTCGACTCCCTTACGTACGACACGCTCGACGACGCCGGCCGGCGGCCGCACGCCGTTGTCGCGGAACGTCTCCTTGCGATTGAGCGCCGGCAGCGATGCCAGATACCGCTCGACGAGCGGCTTCATCGCCACCGTATCGATGTTCCCGACGAAGGCGAACACGAAGTCACTCGCGTCGGCGAAGCGTGTGCGATAGAAGTCGAGCGCCTTCTCGGGATTGATCTCGGCGAACGTCGCCGTGGTCAGCGGACGCGCCCGGACGTTGTGCTGCGCCATCGTCACCTGGACGGTGTCGCTGAACACCTCGTCCGGGTCCACACCACGGTTCGCCAGATACGGCGCCGCCTGGTTCTTGAACGCCTTGTACGCCGACGTGTCGAGCCGCGGCCCAGTGAACTGCAAGTAGATCAGCTGGAAGAGCGTCTCGAGATCCTTCGGTGACGCTTGGCCGGCGAGTCCTTCACTCGTCTCGCCGACGGCCGCGCTCACGCGCACGGCCTTCCCCGCGAGCTTCTTGCCGAGGTCGATCGCATTGAACTTGCCGATCCCGCTCAACGCCACCACCTGCGACGCGAACGCCGCCGACATGAAGTTCGAATCCGCGGCGAGCGACGTGCCGCCGGGGCTCGACGCGTTGAACACAATCTCGTCGTCCTTGAAGTCCGTCGGCTTCACGTAAACGCGAATACCGTTCGACAGCGTCCAGACCGTCGTGCCGATGCCCGGAATCGTCTTGCCGCTCACGATCTTCCCGGCCGTCGGCTCGGCGTCGAGTAACGCGGCGCCGGACAGATTCTCCGTGTACGCCACGACCGGCGTTTTCGCGGCTTTATCGAACACCGCCAACAACTCCGCCGACGTCGGGACTTTCAGGCTGTCGTTGCGCGGCGACTGCGCGATGATCACCCGGTTGTCGTCCGTGATCCACCGGCTCGCCATCTTGTTCACATCCGCCAGCGTGATCTCCGGAACGAGCTGCTGCGCAAGCTTGTACTCGTAGTCGATTCCGGGGATCGGCTCGCTGTTCAGATAATTGCCGACGTATTCCTGAACGAACGACGCGGACAATGTCTTGTCCCGCTCGGCGTACGCGCGCTCATAGCCGCGCAGCAGATTCTGCTTCGCCCGATCGAGCTCCGACTGCAGGAACCCGAACTGGTCGACGCGCTTCGCCTCCGTGAGGAGCGCCTCGAGCCCGCGATCGATCCCGCCGTCTTTCACGTTGGCGCCGAGCGTGAACGCCTCCGTCGTCCTCCCAATGAAATTGCCCTTCGACGCCCCTGCTCCGAGAAACGGCGCGTCGGGCTTCTGCGAGATCTCCTCCAGTCGCTGATTGAGCATCGACATGTACAACCGTTCCATCAGATTGCGGCGATAGTCGCCGACGGTCTTCGTTTTCTCGGCGGGCAGCTTGAACATCAGCTCGATGTCCGATCCGGTCGCCTCTTTGTCCGACGCGACGGCGATCAACGGCTCCTTGTTCGGCGGAACCGTCGGCGCCACGCGCTTCGGCGGGTTCGCCGGCATCTTGAGACCGGAGAAATGCTTTTTGATTTGCGCCTCGATCACCGCCGGGTCGAAATCGCCGACCGCGATGACCGCCTGGAGGTCGGGGCGGTACCAATTCTTGTAGAACGAGCGGAGTCGACCCGGCGTCGCCGTCATGATGCTCTGGTCGTTCCCGATCGGCAGCCGCTCGGCGTACTTCGATCCGCGCAGCGCGATCGGTAGCCACTGGTGCAGCATGCGGTCGCCGGCGCCCTTGCCCAATCGCCACTCCTCGCGCACCACGCCGCGCTCGTTCACCACCTCGGTCGAATCGAACACCTGCCCGTGCGCCCAGTCCTCGAGAATCGTGAACGCTTGTTCGACCAGCCGCGCCGTGTCGGTCGGAACCGGGAGGATGTACACCGTCTCGTCGAAGCCGGTGTAGGCATTCAAGTCCGCCCCAAACCGTACGCCGATCGATTGCAGGTACTTCACGAGATCGTTCTTCGCGAAGTGCGTCGTCCCATTGAACGCCGTGTGCTCGACGAAGTGCGCCAGTCCGAGCTGGTCGTCCGTCTCGAGCACCGAGCCCGCGTTCACCACGAGCCGCAGCTCGGCGCGTTTCTCCGGCTTTTTATTCTGGCGGATGTAGTATCGAATCCCGTTCGGCAGCGTGCCGATCTTGACCTTCGGATCCGTCGGAAGAGGTGCGGTCAAGGCGGGGGCCGCCGCCGGCTGCTTGGGTGCCTGGGCGACGGCGGCCGCGGGCGCACTCGCCAACAACAGCGCGAGGGGGTAAGCGCGTTTGTTCATTGTGATGACTGCTCGTTGGAATGGGCGGGCGTTGGAACGGTCGAATCTTGAAGTCTGATGGGCCCGACCGTCGCCAGCAACACAGAGTTATATGCCCGAACTGCCTAGTCGTTTCCTCTTTGCAATTCGTTTTCAGTTTCCTTTCTCGAGCTCGCTCGGTTGCCGCGGGCGTACGACGCGAGCCATCTTGCTACGCCCTCCTGTCCGCCATGCCGAGATTCCCCACTTGTGAGACTGATATGAAGCGCCTGGTTCTGGCTCTCTCCCTCGCCGCCCTCGCACCGGCCGCCGCGCAAACGACCCCGCGCCTGACCGCCGCCGACTACGACCGCGCCGTACGACTCCTTGGTCCGAGCGTGACGCCGCTTGTGTCGCGCAACACCGTCACCGCGAACTGGCTCGCCGATGGCCGGCTCTGGTATCGGGTGCGAACGATCAGCGGTTCGGAGCTCGTTCTCATCGACCCGGCGAAGAAGACGCGCACGGTGTGCGACGCAACCGGGAGCAACTGTCCGGGCGTTCCACTCAACGATTCATCGGCCGCCGGTGGGCGTGGAGGGGGACGAGGCGGACGCGGCGGCGGTGGTGGGCGTGGCGGAGCCGCGGCTCCGGTCGCGATGTCGCCCGACGGGAAACGCGCCGCGTTCATTCGAGACTGGAATCTCTGGGTCCGCGACGTCGCCACCGGTCAGGAGAAGCAGCTGACCACCGACGGCGCCAAGGACTTTGGTTACGCCACGGACAACGCCGGCTGGGCGGGCAGCGACCGTCCGATTCTTCTTTGGTCGCCGGATTCCAAGAAGATCGCGACGTCGCAGCAGGACGAGCGCAAAGTCGGCGACATGTTTCTCGTCGAGACGAAGGTGGGCCACCCGTCGCTGCGCGCGTGGAAGTACCCGCTCCCCGGCGACAGCGTCGTCGCCATGCTCCAGCGCGTGATCATCGACGTCGACGCCGGCACCGTCACACGCCTTCAGCTGCCGCCGGAATTCCATCGCGCGACGATCGGCGACAACATCTCGATGGCCGATTACAACTGGAGTCCGGACGGATCGAAGCTCGCCCTCGCGTCCACGTCGCGCGATCACAAGCAAGCCATCCTCCGCGTAGCCGACGCGAAGACCGGCGCCGTCCGCACCGTTCTCGAGGAAAAGGTGCCGACGCAATTCGAATCGCGCACCGGCTGGCGCGTACTCTGGCCGACGAATGAAGTGCTCTGGTATTCGCAGCGCGACGACTGGGGCCAGCTCTATCTCTACGATCTCAACACCGGCGCGCTCAAGCGAAAGGTCACCAGCGGCGAAGGCCCCGTCACGCAGATCGCCCGCGTCGATGAGAAGACTCGGACGCTGTGGTACGCCGCCAACGGCCGCGAGAAGGGCCAGGACCCCTACTTCGCGCACTTCTACCGCATCGGACTGGACGGCGGCAACCAAGTGTCGCTCACGCCGGATGACGGCGATCATCAGATGCAGCTGTCGCCCGACGGCAAGTATCTCGTCGACACCTACTCGAGGCCCGACGCTCCGCCCGTCATCACGCTTCGCGACGCCGACGGCAAGCTCGTTCTCCCCCTCGAGAAGGCCGACGTCTCGCAGCTCGTCGCAACGGGTTGGAAGCCGCCGATTCCGATCAAGGTCAAGGCGGCCGACGGGACGACGGATCTCTACGGCATGATGTTCCGTCCCACCAACTTCGATCCGGCGAAGAAGTACCCGATCATCAATAACGCGTATCCCGGTCCGCAATCGGGCAGCGTCGGCAGCCGCCAATTCGCCGCGGCGCACGGGGACAAGGAAGCGCTCGCGGAGCTGGGCTTCGTCGTCGTCTCGATCGACGGTCGCGGCACACCCGGCCGATCGAAGTCATTCCACGACGCGTACTACGGCGCCATGGGACGCGACAACACGCTCCCCGACCAGGTCGCGGCGATGAAAGATCTCGCGAAGCAGTACTCGTGGATCGACATCGACAAGGCGGCAATGTGGGGCCATTCCGGCGGCGGCTTCATCACCGCCGATGCCATGTTCCGCTATCCCGACTTCTTCAAGGTCGGCATCTCGGAATCCGGCAACCACGACCAGCGTGAGTACGAGGACGACTGGGGCGAGCGTTATCAGGGTCTGTTGACGAAGAACGCCGACGGCACCGACAGCTATGACCCCGAAGCGAATCAGAACATGGCCAAGAACCTCAAGGGCCATCTCTTGCTCGCGCACGGCACGATGGACAACAACGTGCCGCCTTACAACACGCTGCTCGTCGTCGACGCGCTGATCAAAGCCAACAAGAACTTCGATCTCCTCATGCTGCCCAACCAGCCGCACGGCTACGGCAACATGTCCAACTACATGATGCGTCGACGCTGGGACTATTTCGTGAAGTACCTCATGGGTGGCGAGCCGCCCGCCGATTACGAGATCAAAACCCCCGCGCCGCGGCCGGTAACTCCGTAACAAGGTCGTCCGCTCGGCGGCCGTCATCCTGACGCGGTCATCCGCCCTCGGGTTGTCATGCTGCGCCGAGTCGCCGAGTCGCCGAGCCGCCAAGTCGCCGAGTCGCCGAGTCGCCCACCTCACCTGGAGTTTCACTGTGATTCGTCGTTCCACGCTCGCGGCGCTGATCGCCCTGATTGTGGTTGTTCCATTGGCGCGCTCTGGCGCCGCTGCCCAGGCGCCCACGCGGGCCATCCGCCGCGACATTCCGCTCACGAACACCATCCGCCGTGCGCTCGCCGCCGGCACGCGTGACTCCACTGGACGGCCGGGGCGCAGGTACTGGCAGCTCTGGATGGAATACACGATCAACGTTCGCCTCGACCCGTCGACGTCGACCATCACCGGCCGCGAGACGATCAAGCTCCACAACAATAGCGACACATCGCTCTCGTCCATCCAGCTCCGTCTCGATCAGAACATCTTTCGTGGCGACAACCCGCGCGGCGCCTCGGTCCCCGCGGAAAACCATGAGGGTTTTGTAATCACGGACCTCCAGGTCGATGGCTCCACGGTCGATCTCGCCGTGCAATCGTTCGGGCGCGGACGTGGCGCCGGACCCGCGCCTGGCGGGAGTTCCATCAGCGGACTGCATTCGACCTCGGCGCGGCTCAACTTGGCGAACCCCATCGCGGCGAAGGGCGTCGCGACGCTCGAGATCGCGTGGCACAACAAGCTCGCCGGCGGCCCCGGCGCCGGTCACCGCATGACCCTCCGCTGGGGAGACTCACTCTATCAGGTGGCGCAGTGGTACCCGCGCGTTGCCGTCTACGACGATCTCCGCGGCTGGGACACCGAGCCGTATCTCGGCCCCGCCGAGTTCTACAACAACTTCGGCCGCTTCGACGTCAGCATCGACGTCCCGTCGGGCTGGATCGTCGGCGCCACCGGCGTTCTTCAGAATGCGACGCAAGTTCTCTCGTCGACCGCACGCGAGCGCCTCTCGCACGTTCTCGAATCCGACTCGACGCGCACGATCGTCGGCGCGGACGAAACCCTCGCGTCGCCCGGCGGCGGCGACCGCCAGGTTTGGCGCTTCGTCGCCGACACGGTGAACGACTTCGCCTGGGCGACGGCGCGCCATTGGGTCTGGCGAGCGACGCGCGCGACAATCCCCGGTCGCGGGCCGATCCCGGTCAACATCTACTTCCTCCCGGGCCGCGCCGCGCAATTCGCCAACTCCGGCCCGATCCTCCGTCACGCGCTCGAGTTCTACTCCAAGCTCTGGATCCCGGACCCCTTCCCGCAGCACACCATGGTCGATGGTCCGGACAACGGCATGGAGTACCCCATGTTCGTGATGTCGAA
>DATLPC010000012.1:0-15736 GCA_035535975.1 Gemmatimonadaceae bacterium
AAGGGCGTGGCGTTCGGGAACAACGTGTCCCACGCCAACAACAAGACCCGCCGCACCTGGAAGCCGAACCTCCAAGTGGTTCGCACGCTGGTCGACGGCAAGATCGAGAAGGTGAAGGTCTGCACGCGCTGTCTGAACGCCGGCAAGGTGAAACGGGCACCGCGCGGACAAGCCGTCGCGTGAGATCGAGCTCGCCGCCGCGCCGAGTTGTCAAAGGGGAGCTTTCGGGCTCCCCTTTTTTTCGCTGAGCGCCACTCTGATCTCGATCTTCTCCCCCCACGCCGCACATGCCAACTGCTCTCGTCACAGGGATCACGGGACAGGACGGATCCTACCTCGCCGAGTTGCTCCTGTCGAAGGGCTATCGCGTCGTCGGCATCGTTCGCCGGAGCTCGACGACGCCCTATGAGCGCATCGCCCACCTCGTCGACCAGATCGAGCTCGTCTCGGCGGACCTGCTCGATCAAACCTCGTTGACCGACGTGGTCGGCGACTGCGCGCCCGACGAGATCTACAACCTGGCGGCGCAGAGCTTCGTGCAGACATCCTGGTCGCAGCCTGTGCTCACCGGCGAGTTCACGGCGCTCGGAGTAACGCGCGTCCTCGAGGCGATGAAAAAGGCCGCTCCGAAAGCGCGGTTCTACCAGGCTAGCTCGAGCGAGATGTTCGGCAAGGTTCTCGAGTCGCCGCAGCGCGAGACGACGCCGTTTTATCCGCGAAGCCCGTACGGCGTGGCCAAAGTTTACGGCCATTGGATCACCGTGAATTACCGCGAGAGCTTTGGGTTGTACGCGGTCTCGGGGATCCTGTTCAACCACGAGAGCCCGCGCCGCGGACTGGAGTTCGTGACGCGCAAGGTCACGCACGCGGTGGCGCGCATCAAGCTTGGCATGGGCAAGGAAGTCCGCCTCGGCAATCTCGACTCGCGCCGCGACTGGGGATTCGCCGGCGACTACGTCGACGCGATGTGGCGCATGCTTCAGCAGGATGAGCCGGACGACTACGTGATCGGCACCGGGCACACTTGCTCCGTGCGAGACTTGTGTCAGGCGGCATTCGGGTCCGTCGGACTCGACTACCAGGACTACGTGGTGCAGGACCCGCGTTTCTTCCGTCCGGCAGAGGTTGACCTTCTGGTTGCCGACCCGTCCAAGGCGGCGCGAGAGCTTGGCTGGACGCCGAAGGTCTCGTTCGAGGAATTGGTTCGCATGATGGTGGAGGCCGACCTCGAGCGGCTGCGCGCACGCGCCTGATGCGGCGCGTTCTCGTCACTGGCGGTAGCGGCTTCGTCGGGCGGTGGCTCACCAGGGCTTTGCTCGCCGCCGGCGACGACGTAACGGTGACTGGGTTGGGTCACGCCCCCGAGCAGCCTGTGCGTTGGACTCCTGCCGATGTGCGCGACCAGGCGGCCGTCGACGCTGCGATCGAAACCAGCCGTCCTGAAGCAATCGTTCACCTGGCCGGAATCAGCTTTCCGCCGGAGGCCGATCGCTCGCCCCTGGCGGCGTACGACGTGAACGTGTTGGGGGCGGTCCGGCTGCTGGCCGCTGTGGCGGCGCGCCGGAAGGCCGGGACGCTGGATCCGGTCGTGCTGATCGTTGGCAGCGGCGCGCAGTATGGACGTCATCCGGAGTCGGCGATGCCGCTCGCCGAGAACGCGGCGCAAGCGCCGATCTCGATTTACGCCGCGTCCAAGGCGGCGCAGGAAGTCGTCGCGATGCAGATGCACCGGGATGCGGGCGTGAAAGTGATCTGCGTACGTAGCTTCAACCATTCGGGCGCCGGCCAAACGGGCGACTACGTGATTCCGTCGCTCGCTGCCCGCGCATTGCGGATTCGAGCTGGGAAGGAACGAACGCTCAAACTCGGCAACGACGTGGTTCGCGACTATCTGCACGTGGACGACGTGGTTCTGGCCTATCTCGCCCTGTTGGAGCGTGGCAGGCCGGGCGAAGCGTACAACGTCGCCAGCGGACGCGGCGTGAGTGTGAGACAACTCGCCGCCGATGTCTTGCTGCGAGTGGGCGCGAGTGCCGACATTTCCACGGATGTGGCGCTTCAGCGTGCGACCGACGTCCCGGCGCTCGTCGGCTCGCACGACAAGCTGACCAAGGACACCGGCTGGACGCCGCAGAAGACGCACCTCGACATCATCGACGACGTGATTCGCTTCGCATCTACCAATGCCGCGACGGACTGACCTGCATCGTATTCTCGTGATCGGCTCCGGTCCGATCATCATCGGTCAGGCGGCCGAATTCGATTATTCCGGGACTCAGGCGACCAAAGCGCTCAAGGAAGAGGGGTTCGAGGTCATCCTGATCAACTCGAATCCGGCGACGATCATGACCGATCCGGAGTTCGCGGATCGGACGTACATCGAGCCCGTGACGCCGGAGTTCGTGGAGCTGATCATCGATCGCGAACGTCCCGACGCGATCCTGCCGACGATGGGCGGCCAGACCGCGCTCAACGTCGCCATGGCGTTGTCGCAGAGCGGCGTGCTGGACAAGTACGGCGTCGAGCTGATCGGCGCGACGGCCGACGCGATCGCCATTGCCGAGGATCGAAAGCTGTTCGGGGAGGCGATGCATCGCATCGGGCTCGCCGTGGCGGCCGGCGGCATCGCCGAGAGCTACGATCAGGCCGAGGCGATTCTCGAGAGGATCTCGTTCCCGGCGATCATTCGGCCGTCCTTCACGCTCGGCGGCACCGGCGGCGGCATCGCGTACAATCGCGAGGAATTCGAGCAGATCGTGCGCCGCGGCCTCGATCTGTCCCCGACGCACCAGGTGCTCGTCGAGCGGAGCGTGATCGGCTGGAAGGAGTTCGAGCTCGAGGTGATGCGCGATCACGAGGACAACGTCGTCATCGTCTGCTCGATCGAGAATCTCGATCCGATGGGCGTGCACACCGGCGACTCGATCACCGTCGCGCCGGCGATGACGCTGACCGATCGCGAGTATCAGACGATGCGCGACGCGGCGGTCGCGATCATCCGTGAAGTGGGTGTCGACGCGGGGGGCTGCAACATCCAGTTCGCCGTGAATCCGCGCGACGGCGAGATGCTCGTCATCGAGATGAATCCGCGCGTGTCACGGTCGTCGGCGCTCGCCTCGAAGGCGACAGGGTTCCCGATCGCGCGCATCGGCGCGAAGCTCGCCGTGGGCTATCGTCTCGACGAGATCCCGAACGACATCACGAAGACGACGCCGGCGTCCTTCGAGCCGGTGCTGGACTACGTCGTGGTGAAGATCCCGCGCTTCGCCTTCGAGAAATTCCCGTCGGCCAATCCGTATCTCACGACGCAGATGAAGTCCGTCGGCGAAGCGATGGCGATCGGTCGCACGTTCAAAGAGGCATTTCAGAAGGGACTGCGCGCGCTCGAGACGGGACGCGCCGGATGGGTCGCCGCCGCGCGGCCGATCGACGACCGCCTATCGGACGACACGGTCGAAACGTTGCGCGGGGCGCTCCGTCAGCCGACCCCCGAGCGAATCTTCCAGGTGAAACGAGCGCTGGAGCGCGGCTTCAGCGTCGCCGACCTGTACGAGCTGACGGCGATCGATCCGTGGTTTCTCAACCAGATGCGCGAGCTGGTCGAGGCCGAACGCGATTACGCGACGCGCGCAACGGTGGACGCGACGGTAATGCGTCGCGTGAAGCGGATGGGTTTCTCCGATCGACAGCTCGCGACACTGCGCGGCGAGAACGAGCGAGACGTTCGGCAGCGCCGTTGGGCGCTCGACGTGCGTCCTGCGTACAAGATGGTCGATACCTGCGCCGGCGAGTTTCCGTCGGCGACGCCATACCTCTACAGCAGCTATGACGAAGAGAGCGAGGCGCCGAAGTCGGGACGCCGTTCCGTCGTCATCCTCGGCAGTGGTCCGAACCGGATCGGCCAAGGCGTCGAGTTCGACTACTGCTGCGTCCGCGCCGTGATGGCGCTCCGCCAGCGCGGGTTCGAGACGATCATGATCAACTCGAATCCGGAGACCGTGTCGACCGACTTCGACACGTCGGACAAACTGTACTTCGAGCCGCTGACGCTCGAGGACGTTCTCGAGATCGTTGAGCGCGAGCAGCCGGAAGGGGTGGTCGTGCAGCTCGGCGGACAGACGCCGCTCAAGCTGACACGCGACCTCGAGGCGGCCGGCGTGCGCATTCTCGGCACGTCACCCGACGCGATCGATATCGCCGAAGATCGGCGGCGCTTCGAGCAGATCGCGCGCGATCTCGGTCTCGAGCAACCGCCGAACGGCACGGCGACCACCGTCGACGAAGCACTGGCCGTCGCCGACCGAATCGGGTATCCCGTGCTCGTGCGTCCGTCGTACGTGCTCGGTGGCCGCGCGATGCAGATCGTCTACGACGGCCCGTCGCTCCAGCAGTATTTCGCGACCGCGGCGCGTGTCTCGGAGGAGCGGCCGGTGCTCATCGACCGGTTCCTCGAGGACGCGTTCGAGTGCGACGTCGACGCCATCTCCGACGGCAACCAAGTGGTGATCGGCGGCATCATGCAGCACATCGAGGATGCCGGCATTCACTCGGGCGACTCGGCGTGCGTTCTGCCGCCGTATCTCGTCGGCGAACGCGACATGCAGACGATGCGCGAGCAGACGGTCGCGCTCGCGAAAGCGCTGCACGTCGTCGGATTGATCAATGTGCAATACGCGATCAAGAACGGCGTCGTCTACATCCTCGAGGTCAACCCGCGCGCCAGTCGGACGATTCCGTTCGTCTCGAAGGCGATCGGCGTGCCGCTCGCGTCGTTGGCCGCGCGCGTGATGCTCGGCGAAACGCTCGACGAGATCGGGTTCTCCGAGGAAGTCATGCCTCCGTACGTGTCGGTGAAGGAGGCCGTATTCCCATTCAACAAATTCCCGGGAACGGATCCGGTGCTTGGTCCGGAGATGCGTTCAACCGGGGAAGTCATGGGCATCTCCGACTCCTTCGGCTCGGCGTTCGCGAAGGCACAGCTCGCGGCGTCGAACGGTCTTCCGCTGCAGGGCGCGGTATTGATCACGGTCGTGGATTCGGACAAGCCGACGGTCACGCCGATCGCCCGCCGATTCCACGAGATGGGCTTCGAGGTGCTGGCCACCGCCGGCACCGCGGCGTATCTGCGCGCGCGCGGCATTCCGGCGCGACGCGTGTTCAAGGTGCACGAAGGCCGGCCGAACTGCCTCGACATGATCGTCAATCGCGACGTGCAGCTGCTCATCAACACGCCGATGGGCAAGCACGCGCAGCTCGACGATTACTTGCTTCGGCAAGCGGCGATCGTGCATCGCGTCTCGTACACGACGACGATGTCGGCCGCGAACGCGGCGTCCGACGCGATTCTCTCGTTGCGGTCGCGCCCCAGTTCGGTGAAGTCGCTTCAGGAGTGGCAGGCGATGCTCGCCGAGGCGGAGGCGCTGTCGGATGGCGGAGTGCACGCGTGAGCGACACGTCCAGTGCAGGGGTGTTCGTCCACGAGTCCGCGTACGTCGATGACGGCGCCCAGGTTGGCGCCGGGACGAAGATCTGGCACTTCTGTCACGTCATGCCCGGCGCGGTGATCGGCGAGCGGTGCAGCCTCGGGCAGAACGTCGTCATGATGCCCGGCACGCGGATGGGGCGGAATTGCAAGATTCAGAACAACGTCTCGATCTACGAGGGCGTCGAGCTCGAGGACGACGTGTTTTGTGGCCCGTCGATGGTGTTCACCAACGTGGTGAACCCGCGCAGCCATGTGTCGCGCCGTAACGAGTACAAGCGAACGCTCGTGCGGCGAGGCGCCTCGATCGGTGCCAACGCGACGATCGTCTGCGGGGTCACGCTGGGCGAATACGCCTTCATCGGCGCCGGGGCCGTCGTGACGAAGGACGTCATTCCATACGCCCTGATGGCCGGCGTCCCGGCCCGGCGGATTGGTTGGATGTGCCAGTGCGGGGAACGGCTCCCCGATTCAGGGGTCGGACGGTGTGCCGCCTGTGGCACCGAATACGTTCGTGACGGCGACGGTATCCGCCCTGTCTAATATTGCCATCGTTTTCTCACTTGGGTTTCTAACTGATGCCTGTACCACTGCTTGACTTGCGTGCCCAGCACGCCACGATCCGCGATGAGATCGTGCCGGCGATGATGGATATTGTGGAATCTCAGCTGTTCATCCTTGGCGCTCCGGTCGAACGGCTGGAGCAACAGGTCGCTGAGCTGTCGCATACGAAATACGCTGTCGGCTGCGCCAGCGGCACCGACGCCCTTTTGCTCGCGCTGCGGGCGCTGGACGTCGGCGCAGGCGATGAAGTCATCACCACCCCGTTCACCTTCTTCGCGACGGCGGGCACGATTCACAACGTCGGAGCCACCGCGGTATTCGTCGACATCGACCCCCGCACATACAACATCCTTCCCGACGCTGCCGGCTCGGCGCGTACGTCGAAGACGAAGGCGGTGGTGCCGGTCGACCTTTTCGGTCAGATCGCGCCGATCGAGCAGGTCATGGCCGCGCTGCCCGGCGTCCCGATGATCGAGGATGCCGCGCAGACGATCGGCGCGCGGCGATCGATCGACGGTGTGTGGCGCATGGCGGGCGAAGCGGCGACCATCGGCACCTTCAGCTTCTTCCCGTCGAAGAACCTCGGCGGCTATGGCGACGGAGGCATGATGGTCACGCAGGACGAGCGGCTCGCCACTCGTCTTCGCCGTCTCCGCATGCACGGCGGCGCGAAGCAGTACTTCCACGACGAGGTGGGCTTCAACAGCCGGCTCGACTCGTTGCAGGCGGCGATTCTCAGCGCGAAGCTGCCGCACCTCGCCGCGTGGAGCGCCAAGCGACGCGAGAACGCCGCGTACTACAACACGGCGTTCGCCGAGCTGCACGACGTCGTGACGCCGTACGTCGAACCGGCGAACGAATCGATCTTCAACCAGTACACCATCCGGGTCGACCGCCGCGATGAGCTGCAGGCGTTCCTCAAGGAACGCGGCATCGGTTCGGCGATCTACTATCCGCTTCCGCTCCACTTGCAGCCGTGCTTCTCGTATCTCGGCTACAGGGAAGGGCAGTGTCCGGAGGCGGAGAAAGCGGCAAAGCAGGTCCTGTCTCTGCCCATCTACCCCGAGCTCACCCGCTCGCAACTGGACGAGGTGATCGATGCCGTCCGAGCGTTCTATGGCCGCTGAGTCGAGTGTGAAACAGCGGTTGCTCGAGCGGATCAACGACCGCTCAGCGGTCGTCGGCGTCATTGGGTTGGGATACGTCGGTCTGCCGCTCGCCGTGGAATTCGCGAAAGCAGGCTTTCATGTGATCGGCTACGACGTGAGCGAGCGTGTTGTGTCGCTGCTCACGGCGGGCGAGTCGCACATCCAGGACGTCCCGAGCGCGGAGGTGGCCGCGCTCGTTCGTTCGGGCAAGTTCGAGGCGACGACCGACGAAAACCGTCTCGCCGAGACGGATGCCATCTCGATCGCGGTCCCGACGCCGCTCAGCAAGACGCGCGATCCGGACATGAGCTACGTGCTGTCCGCCGCCGATACGGCGATGCGACAGGCGCACAAGGGGATGCTCGTCGTGCTCGAGAGCACCACGTATCCCGGCACGACGCGCGAGATTCTCGTGCCCGCCCTCGCCAGCCGCGGCTTCACGGTCGGCGAAGATGTGTTCGCCGCGTTCAGCCCCGAGCGCGTCGATCCGGGCAATCCGGTTTATCAGACGAAGAACACGCCGAAAGTCGTCGGCGGCCTGACGCCCAATTGTATCGAGCTGGCGACGGCGCTCTACGGGAGCTGCATCGATACAGTCGTGCCGGTGTCGTCGCCCGAAGCGGCGGAGCTGACCAAGTTGCTCGAGAACACGTTCCGCGCCGTGAACATCGGCCTCGTGAACGAGATGGCGATCATCTGCGACAAGCTTGGCGTGGACGTCTGGGAGGTCATCGACGCGGCGTCGACGAAGCCGTTCGGCTTCATGAAGTTCACGCCGGGCCCCGGAATCGGGGGACACTGCATTCCGCTCGACCCGCACTACCTCGCGTGGAAAATGCGCACGCTGAACTACAAGACGCGCTTCATCGATCTGGCGAGTGAGATCAACAGTCAGATGCCGGCGTTCGTCGTCGAGAAGGTGGCGCACGCGCTCAACGCCGACCGCAAGCCGGTGAACGGCAGTGAAGTGCTGGTGCTTGGCGTCGCCTACAAGCGCGACATCGACGATGTGCGCGAGAGTCCGGCGCTCGACGTGATTCGATTGCTCGAGGAGCAGGGGGCGACCGTGCACTTTCACGACCCGTACATCGACTGCGTGCGCGAAGAAGGTCACGTGCGCGAGGGCGTCGATCTCACGCCGGAGCGCCTCGCGGCCGCGGACGCCGTCGTGATCGTGACCGACCATCGTTCGGTGGATTATCAGATGGTCATGGACAACGCCTCGCTCATCGTCGACAGCCGCAACGTGATGGCCGGTCTCAAGAAGTCGAAGGCGCGCGTGCTGTCGATCTCGGCGCTCAAGTCGGCCGCCAGCTTCGCCAACTGAGGACGAATGAACATTGCCGTCGTCGGAACCGGATATGTAGGACTGGTGGTCGGCGCGTGCCTCGCCGAGACGGGCAATCAGGTCGCGGGGGCGGACGTCGACGCCTCGAAGATCGATCGCCTGAAGCAGAATATCCTTCCGATCTACGAGCCTGGCCTCGACCATCTCGTCGAGCGCAACCAGGCCGCCGGCCGTCTCACGTTCACGACGGACGTCGAGGACGCGATCGGCCGCAGTGAAGTCGCCTTCATCGCCGTCGGCACGCCCCCGGGCGAGGACGGTTCAGCCGACCTCCGCCACGTGCTCGCGGTCGCCGAGGAGATCGGGAAGGCGATGAAGCGCGAGATGGTCGTCGTCACCAAGTCGACGGTGCCGGTGGGCACGGCGGCGAAAGTCGGGGAATGCGTGGCCAAGCACGCCAAGTTTCCGTTCCACGTCGTGAGCAACCCGGAATTCCTGAAAGAAGGCGCCGCGGTCGACGATTTCATGAAGCCGGATCGCGTCGTGTTGGGCGCCGATACCGATCACGCTCGCAGCGTGATGACGGAACTCTACGCCCCGTTCGTGCGCACCGGTCGCCCGATCATCTTCATGGATATTCCGTCCGCCGAAATGACGAAGTACGCGGCGAACGCGATGTTGGCGACGCGCATCTCGTTCATGAACGACGTCGCGAATCTGTGCGAGCGCGTCGGCGCGAACGTCGATCTCGTGCGAAAGGGCATTGGCAGCGACGACCGAATCGGCTCGGCCTTCCTCTTCCCCGGGCCGGGGTATGGCGGCTCCTGCTTCCCGAAGGATGTCAAAGCGCTGGTTCGCACCGCGCGAGAGCAGGGCACTTGCCTGCGCATTCTCGAGGCGGTCGAGGCGGTGAATCAGGATCAGAAGCACCGGATGTTCGCGAAGCTGCAGCAAGCGTTGGGTGAGGATCTCACCGGCACACGGATCGCCGTGTGGGGACTCGCCTTCAAGCCGAACACGGACGACATGCGCGAGGCGCCCGCGCTTGCGTTGATCGAGGATTTGCTTGGCGCGGGCGCGTCCGTCGCGGCGCATGATCCGGTCGCAATGGACGAAGCCAAACACAAGCTGGGATCCACCGTCGAATTCGCGCCGACGAGCTACGAGGCTTTACAGGGTGCGGATGCGTTGGCCGTCGTCACCGACTGGAACGAGTACCGCCATCCCGACTTCGCGCGCATGCGCCAGACGCTCCGGCGTCCCGTGATCGTCGACGGCCGCAATCTCTACGCGCTCAATCGCATGGCCGAACTGGGTTTTCGCTACTACTCGATCGGACGGAGAGCGATCGCGTGAAGGTCGTCATCACCGGCGCTGCGGGGTTCCTCGGCTCGCACCTCTGCGACCGATTCCTCCGCGACGGGCATCACGTCATCGGCGTCGACAACTACCTCACGGGATCCCCCGACAACATTTCGCATCTCGCCGACAACGATTCGTTCCGGCTGGTCGAAGCCGACGTGTCGGTGCGCATCCCTGTCGACGAGCCGATCGACGGCATCTTGCACTTCGCGTCGCCGGCGAGTCCGATCGACTATTACGAATTCCCCATCGAGACGCTCAAAGTGGGCTCGTACGGGACGCACAACTGTCTCGAGCTCGCGCGACAGCGGAACGCTAGGTTTTTCCTGGCGTCGACGTCGGAGGTCTATGGCGATCCGGCGATGCATCCGCAGAAGGAATCGTATTGGGGGAACGTGAACTCGATCGGCCCGCGATCGGTCTACGACGAGGCGAAGCGGTACGCCGAGGCGGTGACGATGGCGTATCATCGGCACTACAATGTGGACACGCGGATCGTCCGCATCTTCAACACGTACGGCCCGCGCATGCGCCCCCACGACGGGCGCGTCGTATCGAACTTCATCGTGCAGGCACTGACCGGCGAGCCATTGAGCATCTATGGCGACGGCAGCCAGACGCGAAGCTTCTGCTACGTCGATGACGAGGTCGAAGGGATATATCGCCTGTTCATGAATGGCGACTCGCAGCCGACCAACATCGGTAACCCCGACGAGTACACCGTGCAGCAACTCGCCGACATCGTCCTCGAGCTCACGGCGTCATCGTCGACGATAGCGCGTCAGCCGCTACCCGCCGACGATCCGAAGCTCCGTCGTCCGGATATCACGCGCGCGCGCACGATGCTTGGCTGGGAGCCCAAAGTCCCGGTGAGAGAAGGCGTGGCGCGGACGATCGAGTATTTCCGACAGTTGCTCGCCGATGCCAAGCTGTCGACGCGAACGATGGCGGAGCCGCAGGCGCGCTAGCGAACGGTCAGAGGAGGAAGTCTGTTCGGAGCAGTTGTCGCGCTTTCCACCAGAGCGCGCCGAACACTGTCGAGCGCCGCAGGACGATGCTCGCCTCTCCCGATGAGCCGACGCGCCACACGGCGTCGGACACTCGCCGCGCACGCACTTCGAGCGCTCGTGCGTTTGCTGCGTCCGGATCAGCGCCCGCGGCGACGGCGGAGACCTCGCCCGTCCACGGGTGGGTGACGTCGGCAAAGGACACGGCGTGGACAGCTTGGCCAGGGTGAACCTGAACCGAGCCGGCGCGCGGCAGCACGATTCGCAATTCGACCGAGTCGCCCGTGATCAATGTGAGCAGCGAGTCACCCGCAAGAACGCGGCGCCCGCTGAGCTCTTCCGGGCGCGGTGTCGCCACGGTGCCCGCCCCCAGAGCGCGGACGGTCAAGCGAGCCGCGCGTTGTTCGAGGACGGCGAGCGACGCGGCGGCTGCATTGCGCTCCGCGGCGAGCCGACTGGCCACAGCAACGGCGCCGCTGGCGCGCGCCCCAATCTCCGCGCGCGACACCGAGTCGATGACGCCGGCCGCAACGAGCAACGCTCCGTCGAGTGAGTGATCGACGAGACGCAGCAAAGGCGCGCCGGCGGCGACGCGCATGCCCGCGGTTACGAACACGTCGGCGACGATACCGGTATCCGGCGCGACGATCGCCTGGGTGCGTATGGAAGAGGCTGTGAAGCGGCCCGTGGTTGTCAGGCTCCACGGCGCAAACATCGATGCAACGAGCACGATCCCCGTCGCGAGGCCGACGCGCGCGAGCCGAGGCCGCCGGTTGCGCGCCGCGCGAACGGCAAGCACAAGAGTACGACCCCACTCGGCCACCGACTTTCGCAGCGTGATCGCGAGGGCCAAGACGGCGAACGCAACGCCAATCGTGCCGAGACCGCGTCGCACCCATCCGAAGGCAAGACTGGCCAGAAAGGCAAACAGGCCTGCGATGTAGACCGACGCGAGCGCGCCGTAGACGAGGAAGACGCGTCGCTCACGCGACGTCGCCGGCGGCTCGGGTGCGTCGAGACCAAAAATCCGCTTGCGAAGCCACCACCTGAGGTGCGCGAATGCACGTTGCCGCAGGTTTCCGATTTCCATCCAATCGGCGAGCGCGAAGTACCCGTCGAGCGGGATCAGGGGGTTCGCGTTGGTGAGCACTGTCGTGAGCCCACCGACTACCATGACGGCGATCGCCGCATCCGCGACGACCGTTCCGGGCGCCGCCGCCCACCAGACGATTGCGGCGACGCCCGCCAGAAGGAGTTGAATCCACGTGCCGGCCGCCGTGACCCACAAGCGGGCGCGGCGCTCGGGAAAGCTCCACGCGTCGCTCACGTTGCAGAAGAACGCGGGCTGGAAGTAGATCAGCATGAATCCCAGCTCGCGAACCTCGCCGCCGAAGTACTTGCACGTGTAGCCGTGACCCAGCTCGTGAAACAGAATCACCACCGCGGCCATCACCCAAAAGAGCAACGCCCTGCCAATGGTCAGGTTGTGCAGGGAATACGTCGCGGACAGTGCGGCCGTGAACGCCGGCCACTGCTGCGCGATGACGAGGCAGTACACGGCAAATAGCAGGAGCGACGCGCCGATGAATCGCGGCGTGTACATCCAGCGAAGCGCCGGCAGCGTGCGCGAGAGGAGCGCGTCGGGATCGCCAAACGACCAGCGCATGCGCAGCAGCTCACCGCGGAACAAGCGCGGTCTGCGCCGCTTCTGTCGCTCGGAACGCAATCGTTCCAGCTGCAGAGTCGTGCGTTCTTCGATGCTTCGTTCGAGGAATCCGTTCCCGGAAAGTTTGCGCGCGAAACCCTCGACCGCCGCGGCGGAGACGCGCATCCCTTCGTCGCGCAGCCTTCGCGCGATCTCGGCGAAGCTGGATCGCCCGTCGAAGCAGCGCATGACGCGAACTTCGTTCGCACCGAAGCGAAAGTACTTCTGCGCCGTGTGGTCCTTGACGACGAAGCTCGTCGCTCCCTGGTAGGTCTGCTCGATGATCGACAGATCAGAGCGCAGACACGGCGTCGCGGCGCTCATGTCAGCGAATCGGCCGAGCTAACCGTTCGCCCGCCGACAGTCCGCTGAGCACCTCGACTCGTCCACCACCCACGTCTCGGCCGACGGTGACCGGACGAACGGTGCTCCGTCCGTTTTCCACGACAACGACGTATCCGTCGTCGGCCACCGCCGCGCGGTCGACGACGATCGCGCGCCGTCGTTCTCGCCCGAGCCGCACAGTGACGCTGCTGCCGACGATCTCGGCCGGTCCGGGATTCACCACACGGAGCACGACCTCGCGCGTTCCGCTGGCCGCGTCGACAAATGGCGCGGTGTGGGCGACGATCGCCGACACGTTCCTGCCGGCCGTGCCCACCACCGTGGCGCTTTGCCCGATACGGACGTCCGCCGCGCTGGACTCAGGAACGCGAATTCTCGCCAGGAGGGGCGATTGTTCGGTGACGCGAAACAGCGTGTCCCCCGCCGCGACGAATCGCCGAGGCCGCGCCGCGCGCGCTGTCACGACGCCCGCAAAGGGCGCCGTCACCCGAGTGAGGTCCAGATCTCGCCGCGCCTTGCGCAGCGCAATCTCTGTCTGTCGAAATTGGAATTCGGCCTGCTCGGAGTCCGCCTGAGTGATGCCGCCGGACTTCGTCAACGCGCGCGCGCGGACCACGGCGCGGTTCGCGTTGTCTCGTGCCGCCTCCGAGCTGGCCAGGGCGATCTCCTGTTCGGCGCTCTCCAGTCGGGCGAGGAGCTGGCCCGGCGACACGCGATCGCCCAGCTCACTCGACACCGAGTCGATTGTTCCGGCCGAACGCGCGACGACGACGGCGTCGTGTTCGACGTAGAGTTGAGCCGGCAGCTCGATCGGCTGTTGAACCGTCATCGTGTCCGCGACGAATTCGCCGACGGCGGCCGGCCGCTGCGTTCCCGCCTGCCGCGGGCTCGCCGAGCGCGCTTCCGTTCCGCAAGCACTCAAGCTCGCGAGAAAGAGCAGCGCGAGCAGCGGTCGACCAAGCATAGACCGACTCACGACCAGATCCTCCACCAGAGAAGGCGAAGCGACCGCAACGGATCGCGCGCAATGCGCCAGACCGCGGACGCCGGCTCGGTCAAGACACGAGCGTACGCCGCCATGCCCGGTCTCAGTAAGCCTTCATCGTTCGCCACCACGGCCAGCACGGGGAAAACCCGCTCGCTTCCGCCGTCGGATGACAGCTCTTCGATCATTCGAACGCGACCGCTGAACGTTCTCTGTGGCAACGCGGTGATCCGCAGGCGGACCTCGTCTCCGGCTCGAATGCGCGTCACGTCGCGTTCCATCACGCCGAACTCGAGCTCGAGCGAATCGGTGCGACCAAGGATGACCAGGGAATCGCCGGCGTCGAGTCGCGCGCCGATCCGTTCCTCGGGCCGGCTGGTGAGGACGACGCCACTCGCCGGCGCGCGAAGTGTCATCGAACGCAGCTGCTCGTCGAGGAGATTGTATTCGCGGCGCAGCACGTCGGCGCGCAAACGCTGCAGCCGTTCGTCGGCCGCGTCGCCGCGCGACGCCGCCAGTGCGGCCGACCGTTCTGCCGCCGCGGCCTCCGACGTGGCTGCATCGCGACGCGCGCGCAGCTCCTCGTCGCGCAAGTGCGCGATCGGTGCTCCACGCTCGACGGCCATTCCTTCGCGCACGAACACGCGATCGACGACACCGGCGAGCGTCGGACGGACCGCGGCGCGCGACAACGGCCGAAAGACGGGGTTGGCACCGACAACACGCAGCGGCCAGCGAATGAGCGTACTCGCGGCGATTACCGCCGCAATCACGGACAGGTAGACGATTCGGCGGCGACGAGGAAGCGCCAAGAACGCGTCTTTTCTCGCATTGAGCGCGCCGATCGTTTCCACCAACGGCACTTGGTGGTAGAGACGAGCGTTGCGGACCGCGACCGTCGCCTGATTGGCGAGAATTTCCGCGAGATCGCGTTCGCGCGAGCCGACAAACTCCACGCGAGTGGCTTCGAACAGGAGAATGCCGACGATGCCTTCTTCATCACGCAGCGGTAGGTATAAGCCACTCGAGACGCCGTCCCGCTCGAGATCTTCGCCGAAGATCTGCACGAACGTCCGCTCGGCGTCCGACGCCGGGTCATCGCGGTCGGAGAGATAGAACGACTCGCCGATGCCGGCCGCCCACGCGGCGCGAACGGCCAGATCCTGAAGCTTCGAATCTTTAGGATCGACGCCATCGACACCGGCGACCGCGCGAATGTCGCAGGTTCCCTTCTCATAGAGGGCGACTGCGCCGCGGTCGAATTTCACTGCTCGGCCGGCGAGATTGACCACGGTTCGCAGCACGCGGTCGAGGTCGAGCGTCGAGGTGATCTCTCGGCTCATCGCCGTGACGAGCGCCAAATCTTCGGTCTTTTGCGCCGACGACTGTGCGGTCGACTCCAGCCGGGCCGCGTTGGCGATCGCCGCGGCCGCGGCATCCGCGAGCGACCGCAGAAGGTCCAGCTCCGCATCGGTGAAGCGGCCGTCGCGGTCGATCGGCCTGGTTGCGCGGAGGATCGCCGAGAGATGGCCGTTGGGAGCGATCCCCGCGAAAGCGATTGCAAACTCGCCCTCGTCGTCTATCGGCTGCCCGAGCGCTGACGCGGCGACACGCTTGCCGGAAACCGTCTCGCGCTGCTCGCCGATCGCGCCCCGGCACTCGCATTCGTCCCCGTCGGGGATCCAAAGCGAAACCGTCTCCGCGGCGATGAGACGCGTCACGGCGACGAGTGCTTTGCCCGCGACTTCGCCGGGGTCGTCCGAGGCGAAGAGATCGAGTGTGAGCGTGTGCAGGGAGTCGATCGGCGAGGCGACGACGCTAACGCCAGGGGCGGGGGTTGCGGCGGTGGT
>DATLPC010000013.1:0-1549 GCA_035535975.1 Gemmatimonadaceae bacterium
GATTCGTCCGACGCGGTCTCCACGCGCTCGACCATGTTGTTGAAGGCGGCGCCGAGCCGGCCGATCTCGTCGCCGCCGTGCGGCGTCACGCGGTGCGCGTAATCGCCGCCGGCGATGGCTTCCGCCGCGCGCGTCACCTCGCCGAGCGGCGCGACGAGACGATGCACGACAAACCACGCGGCGATTCCGCCGAACACCACGAGAGCGATCGCGAACAACGACAGGCGCCGGATCGCGCCAAGCGGGCGCGAGAGGACCGAGCTCAGAGGTCGCTCGACGGTAACGCGGAACGGGGTTCCCGGAACGAGCGACGTCGACGAAAGGATTTCCCCTTTTCCGGGTCGTTCGCCGATGGTCAGGGCGCCGAGAAACGGCCGGTTGTTCGACGTGCCCGACGTGACGCGGCCCTCGAAACGGACCGATAGACTATCGCGAGCGTTCCGTAGAAACCCGTCGATGTCGGTGCCCATCAGGGCGTAAACTGATCGAAGAGTCGTGGCGTTGTTGAAGAGAATCCGTTCCTGCGCGAGATATCCGAGAACGGATGAGTCGCGATCGAACACGGGCACGACGATCCAGAAGGTCGTTCGTCCGTTCGTCGAGCGAAATGAACCGATGAACAGCGAGTCGCCATGCTCGGCTCGTTCGATCTCCTGTTGAATGCTCTGTTGCTGTTCCGGCAACTCGAGCGTGAACGAGCCGACGGGCCGCCCGGTGCGCGTCCACAGACCGATAGCGCCGCTATCGGAGCGCTGAGCGAGCAGTGGCGCCAGCGCCGTACGCACAGCCGGTCCCGTTGGGCGACCCGGAGACCGGAGTGCCTCGACGATCGCCGGATCAGCGGCCACGCTTCGCGTGACGATTACTCGCTGCGTCAGCGGCTGCGCCGACAACGACGCAATTACCCGGGAAAGGCTCAATAGCCGGTCGGCCGCCGCGAGCTCGGCGGCGTGCCGAACCTCGAAGTACGACACGACGATGCCGGTACCGAGCACGAAACCGAACAGTGCGAGGACGATCAACGGAATCTTCCGCTGTAGCGGAAGTCCCGAGAGCCCGGCGGCCCTGGTGTCGTTGTTCATCGAGATGCGCTCGTGCTGCTCATCACCGCGTCCTCATCGTCGTGCTACTCGGCGCCGAGCTGACCGTCTCCGTTCTCGAGGGACCTCCAGAGGTACCAACTCGCGACGGAGCTGTGCGGGCTCCATTTCGCGCCGAGCTTGCGAACGTCTTTCGGTGTCGGCCGCTTTCGCTTCCGATACGCGCGCTTGATGGCGTTCTGAATGCCGAGGTCCAACTCGGGTAACACGTCGCGGCGGTCCAGACGGAACATCAAGAACATCTGCGCGGTCCATCGGCCAATGCCTTTGACCTGAACAAGGTGTGCGATGAGATCGTCGTCGTCCATACTATCGACGGCGTCGAGCGGCAGTGTGCCCTGCGTCACTTTCGACGCGAGATCGCGCATGTAACCAATTTTTTGACGCGACAGTCCGACCGCGCGCAACTGCTCATCGCTCGTCGCCAACACCGCATCGGGGCTGGGCGT